>DBGBSM010000428.1:0-3070 GCA_048468815.1 Parabacteroides sp. | reverse complement strand
TTTGAAGAGAATGTCGGGATGATTCCTGTGCCGGCACCGGATATAGATGCTATCGATAAGGCTTTGAATGATGTGTTAGCCAAATACACCGATTATACGAACAAACGTAAACAAAAAGAAAAGCAGTTCGATGACGAAATAGAGAAGTTAAGAAAAGGTCGCACCGGAAAAAATGCACAAGAGGTCGACTTGGCCATTGCAAAAATAGAAAAAGCTAAAAATAAGGAGCTTTTCCAGTTGGACTTGGAGAATTTCAAAGAAGAAATTCACTGGGATACCCTTTTCATCGACCTCGACCGGATTTCCACCCAATCGTTAAAACAGCTGCGGGAAAAATTGAAAGAAAGTCTTTCCGAGGCCGGTGATGCGGTTAAGGACACGGATTTGAAAACGGTAACGGATGCATTGGGTAAATTAGATAAGGCGATAACCAATCGTACTCCTATGCATGGTCTTACAATCGGCTTTCAAGAGTATGTCAGTGCTTGTGCGGCAATAGAAGCGGCCCAGCGACGGGTAAACGAGGCGACGGCAAAAGGCGATACGACTTCGGCGGCTTACAAAAATGCTTTGCAGGAGTTGAATGAGGCACAGGATAGCCGGCGAGCTTCGCTTATGGCGATAAACCGGTCGGTTAATACAGCTGGCCAGCAAGGTCAGCAAATAGTGCAAACCGGTAATAATATCGTCGGTATGTTAACCGACCTGGGTATCCGGGTACCGGAGTCGGTTGGAAAAATATTGAGCGGTACGGGGCAAATTATGTCCGGATTGGCCAGCATCGATGTAACGAAGCCTTTTAGTATCCTGACAAGCGTAACAGGCATCGTGGGTGGAATCGGAAAAATGATAGGGGGTATTTTCGGCCTGGGCGGTAAGAGTAAAGGGCAAGAAGATCTGGAAAGGTTGGAAGATGCAACCCGCCGGGTCGCCGAAGTACAGCGAACCGTCAATTCGCTCATCGCGAAGCGCATCGCGTTGATTAATGAAGCTACGGTGGCGGAACAGAGGAACTTGGCTGCTACCACTAAACAAGCCATAGATAATCAAAAAGCTTACAACGAATTACAGTTTCAGAGCCTTCAGGACAATTGGCTTTTAGGTAAAAAAGGGAAACATAATAATAAGACGTTAAGAGAACTGGGGATCGGGAATATTGATGAATTGGCTGATTTTTTCAGCAGCGACCGGTTAGTCGATTTTCAAAAGCAAGGTTATACTGTTCGTGATTTTAACAAATGGATGGAGCTTATTAACGCACAGAAGAAGCTGGATGAAGAGGAAAAAAATTTGCAGAAAACGATAGAAAAAAATCTTACCGGAATAACCTTGGACGATGCTGAAAACGCTCTTGATAAATTTCTGGGACATGCTGATACTTCGATGGCCGATGTAGCCGATAGTTTTGAAGATTATATGGAAGATGCTATCCTGGGGCTGGTGAAGCAAAATACTTTGAACAAGTTAATGGGAAATTGGTACAAACATTTTACCGAAAGTATGGATAGCGGGGGCGGATTGGATGAAAGCGAAGTAAAAAAACTTCGGGAGGAATACGAAAGTGCATTCACTACTGCACAGGAGGCTTATAACCATATGCTGGACGTTGCGGGTATTTCTAAGGAAAGTGTAACACCCCGTGAAGCATCAACCAAGGGCGTTGCTTCTATGTCACAGGAATCGGCCGATGAGTTGAACGGAAGTTTTAACGCCTTGCTCGTTTATTCGGGCAGAACGGCCGACAATACTTCTTCTATGCGGGAAAGCATGGGTTACATTTTAGAAATACAAAAAAACGGTTGGGATGATGTTCGGATAATCAAAGAACTTACCGGGCAAGTTCAAACAAATACGGCTCAATTGACGAGCTTGTCTGAAGCTCTCGTAATTAATACCCAGAGAGTAGCATCCGGAATGGATATACTTACGATGAACGGATTAACATTAAAAAGATAAGAAAATGAAAACAGAAAAAGGAAGAGGTGAGAGTTCGACCCATGTAATGGGACCGATGCACGGAGCGAAAGCCGGAATCAGCGCTTCTTTGGTGAATATCGGCGGTTGTGAAGTGGAAATCGAACAAGATAATACCGTGGTTATCCTATGAGTTATGCTAAACTGTATATCGACGATGCGGATGCGTACGACCGGTTCGGAGTACTCGTTACGGATACAAGCTATAACGAGTTAATCGCTTTCCCTTCGATAAAAGCGTTCGAGGCCAACGATTGGCCGGAGGAAGACGGAAAAGAATTCGATTTGTCCGCGCCGGCTCTCGATACGAAAGAAGTCGGTCTGGAATGTGTGTTCGAAAGTAGTTGGAAGTTCAACGATTTCCTGGGGTATTTGTCCGATAAAGGGTATCACGCTTTCCGCTTTACCGGTATCGGGCGTACGTACCGGCTGCGGCTCGTTTCCCAATCGGGGTACGAGCTTTATTCCGGGTCGGGTGTCGTTAAGTTTACTTTCGCCGACGATTTTCCCCGGGATGCGGAGTACACTTACCGGGAACCAGTGAATACGACTGCTATTCCGACCGGCTACGAACTCGACGGCCGCGACTTATCCGATTACGGCGTACTGATTCTGGAAGGCAGCGATGAAGAAATACGCAAAGCGCCGGCCGTAAAAAAGAATCTGTTACAGGATTTCCGGTATCGCGACGGAGCCGTTTACGACGGCGAGTTTGTCCGGTTCCAAACGAAAGAGGTAGCTTTAAAATGCCTGATGCGTGCCCCGACATTGGAGGCGTTCTGGCGTAACCGCGATGCCTTGTTGTACGACCTAACCCGGGTTTCCGTCAAACAGAACGATGCCGGCTATGACTATTCAGACGCCGAGCGCCGCCTGTTTTTCGACGGATGGTACGAGGAATACCCCTGCTACTACGCCAATTGCCAAACGGAGGAGTTCGAAACCTCGGACGGTATTTGGTGGAAGTTTACCCTAACGCTTGTGTTTACCAGCTTCCGGATTGAGGAAACAGATTATCTTCTGGCTTCGGAAGCGGGTGAACTGATACAGACAGAAGATGAAGAATATTATATAGACATTAGAGATTATGCCGATT
>DBGBSM010000427.1:0-3955 GCA_048468815.1 Parabacteroides sp. | reverse complement strand
GTGTCCGTGTGGAATAAATCTACAAAACGTTTCCGGTCAAAGCCGGGCGACGAAAGTGAAACGGATTGTTCAGTCGGTTTATAATCAGTTATTTATATTCTTTTAAGATGCCTCCTTTTTCTTTTGGCACGTTTTTGCCGGTACCCTGGGCGGATAGATTGTAAAACGAACTGACAACGTATGAAAAGAAATGAGAGCATACCTGTACTAACCCTGTTCCTCGTACTTGTTTTGGCTGCCGGCTGCCGCAAAAAAGCCGAGCCCGAGCGGCCGGTAGTGACCGTAGAGAAAGTATCCCGCGAGGATGTGAAGATAACCGGCGAATACGTAGGCCGTATCCGGGCGGCCAGCCATGTGGAAATCAGGGCCCGCGTAGAAGGCTATTTGGAGAGCATCACGTTCGAAGAAGGCGGCAAGGTAGACCGCAACGACCCCCTGTTCCATATCAATCCCGCCCAGTATAAAGCCCGGGTGGAGAAAGCGAAAGCCCAGCTGAAAAAAGACATCGCGCAGGCGGCTAAGGCCAAACGCGACGTAGAACGTCTCCGCCCGTTGTACGAGCAGAACGCCGCCAGCCAGTTGGATTTGGATAATGCGATTGCCGCCTCCGAGAATGCCGAGGCCAACGTGGCCATGAGCCAGGCCGACTTAGACCAGGCCGAGTTGGAGCTGAGCTACACCGTAGTGCGCTCGCCCCTGTGCGGATACATCAGCGAGCGGTACGTAGATATAGGCACGTTGGTAGGGCCCGGCGGCAAATCGCTGCTCGCCACCGTAGTAAAAAGCGATACGGTACTGGTCGATTTTAAAATGACCGCCCTCGATTACCTGCGCAGCCAGCAACGGAACGTAGAATTGGGGCGGCAGGATACCACCCGCTCCTGGCAACCTACCGTAGCCGTTACCCTGGCCGATAACACCGAATATCCGCTGAAAGGAATCGTCGATTTCGCCGACCCGCAGGTCGACCCGCAAACCGGCACCTTCGGGGTGCGCGCCGAACTGCCCAACCCTTCCCGCAAATTGCTGCCCGGCCAGTTCACCCGGGTCAGACTCCTGCTCGACGTGCACGAAAATGCCGTGGTAGTACCCCGTAAAGCTGTTTCCATCGAAAAGGGGGGCGCCTTTATTTATGTAATCCGCCGCGACAGCGTGGCCGAAAAACGGTTTCTGCAAACCGGCCCCGAGCTCGAGAACTCGGTGGTGGTAGAGCGGGGGCTCGGCGATAACGAACAAATCGTAGTAGAAGGCTACCACAAACTGACCCCCGGCATGCGGGTCATCCCCGTAAAAGCCGGCGACGAGGAAGCGATCGAAACACTTAAAAAGGAGATGAACCGATGAAGCCCGGATTTTTTATCGACCGGCCCGTCTTTTCGACGGTGCTGTCGCTCGTTATCGTGATTGTAGGAATCATCGGGCTGCTGTTGCTGCCCGTCGACCAATACCCGCAGATTACCCCGCCCGTGGTTAAAATCAACGCCTCCTATCCGGGAGCCAGCGCGCTTACGGTTTCGCAGGCGGTAGCCACCCCCATCGAGCAGGAGCTGAACGGCACGCCCCGGATGATTTACATGGAGTCGAGCAGCTCAAATTCCGGGAGCCTTACGGTGAACGTTACTTTCGACGTTTCGGCCGACCCCGACCTGGCGGCGGTGGAAATTCAGAACCGCATCAAACTGGCCGAAGCCCGGCTGCCGGCCGAGGTGGTACAGAACGGTATTACGGTGGAGAAACAGGCGCCCAGCCAGTTGATGACCATCAGCCTGGTATCCGACGACCCGCGTTTCGACGAAATCTACCTCAGTAACTTCGCCACCATCAACGTGCTCGACGTATTGCGCCGTATCCCCGGCGTGGGGCGCGTATCCAACATCGGCAGCCGCTACTACGGCATGCAAATCTGGGTGTACCCCGACCGGCTGGCCAACTTCGGCCTTACGGTAAAAGACTTGCAGAACGCCCTGAAAGACCAGAACCGCGAGTCGGCCGCCGGCGAACTCGGCAAGCAACCCGTGCTCGATGTGGATGTTACGGTGCCCGTTACCGCTCCGGGGCGTTTATCTACCGTTTCGCAGTTCGAGGAAATCGTGCTGCGCGCCAACCCCGACGGCTCGATTATCCGGATGCGCGATGTGGCGCGCGTTTCGCTCGAAGCCTCCTCGTATACCACGGAAAGCGGCCTGAACGGAAAGAATGCGGCTATTTTGGGCATTTACATGCTGCCGGGCGCCAATGCGATGGAGGTAGCCGAAAATATAAAGGAAGCCATGCAGGAAATCAGCGCCAATTTTCCGGAAGGATTAGATTATCTGATTCCTTTCGATATGACCGGCTATATTTCGCAATCTATCCACGAAGTATACAAAACGTTGTTCGAAGCCTTGCTGCTGGTTGTCCTCGTGGTCTTCCTTTCCTTACAGAACTGGCGGGCGGCGCTGATTCCGACGATTGCCGTGCCCATCTCGCTGATAGGTACGTTCGGGTTTATGCTCGTGATGGGCTTTTCGCTGAATATGCTTACCTTGCTCGGCCTGATTTTAGCCATCGGTATCGTGGTAGACGATGCCATCGTGGTGGTGGAAAACGTGGAACGGGTGATGGAGCAGGAAGGGCTTTCGGCCCGCGAAGCCACCCACAAGGCCATGCGCGAATTAACCGGTGCGCTGATTGCCACCTCGTTGGTGCTGGCGGCGGTATTTCTGCCGGTGAGTTTTTTCAGCGGCATTACGGGGCAGCTCTACCGGCAGTTCTCGGTAACGATTGTGGTTTCGGTGTTGTTATCCACCGTGGTGGCGCTTACGTTGAGCCCGGCTATGTGTGCCATCCTGCTGCGGCCGGCGGGAAAAAAGAAGAATTGTTTTTTCCGCCGCATCAACCTCTGGCTGCATAAAGGCAACCGGAAGTATACCGGCTTGCTGGAAAACGCCATCAGGCATCCGCGCCGTATCCTGGCCGGTTTCGGCATGGCGCTCGTTTTTATCTTCGTTTTGAACCGGGTGTTGCCCACCAGTTTCATTCCCGAGGAAGACCAGGGTTTCTTTACCGTGGAGCTGGAAATGCCCGAAGGGGCTACCCTGGAGCGTACCCGTGCGGTAACCGACCGAGCTATCGCTTTCCTCGACGCCCACCCGGCGGTGGCGTACGTGCAGAATGTAACCGGCTCCAGCCCGCGGGTAGGCTCCAACCAGGGGCGGGCTACCCTCACCGTTATCCTGAAATCGTGGGAAGAACGGAAGAAAGCGGGCCTTTCGGTGGCGGACGTGATGCAGGACGCCCGGAGAGAGTTTTATTTCTACCCCGAGGTGAAAGCATTCCTCAACCGGCCGCCCGTGATTCCCGGGTTGGGCGAGGCCGGGGGGCTGGAAATGCAGTTGCAGGCCCGTTCGGGCGCCAGCTGGGAAAACCTGGCGAGTGCTACCGATACGTTCTTGTATTATGCTTCGCGCACGAAAGAACTGAGTAACGTATCGTCGGGGCTTCAGGCGGAAATCCCGCAGTTGTATTTCGATGTCGACCGCGACCGGGCCATGTTCCTCGGCATCCCGATGGCCGATATTTTCTCTACCATGAAAGCTTATTTAGGGTCGATGTACGTAAACGATTTCAATATGTTCAACCGGATTTACCGGGTGTATATCCAGGCGGAGGCGCCTTACCGCGCCAATAAGGAAAATATCGGGCTATTCTTCGTACGGGCGTCCAACGGGTCGATGATTCCGCTTACGGCGTTAGGTACGACGAGTTATACCACCGGGCCCGGTACCATCAAGCGGTTCAATATGTACTCCACTTCGGTTATCCGGGCCACAGCCGCCCACGGATACAGTTCGGGCGAGGCGATGGCTGCGATGGAACGAATCGTGAAAGAACACCTGCCGGACACTATCGGAACCGAGTGGAGCGGCCTGGCTTACCAGGAGAAACAGGCGGGCGGCCAGACGGGTATCGTGCT
>DBGBSM010000426.1:0-2764 GCA_048468815.1 Parabacteroides sp. | reverse complement strand
ATGCAGGCTCAAAAGGTCGCGGTCAAGTCGAACCTGTTGTACGACGCCACTACGACCTTGAACTTAGGTGTCGAAATCGGGTTGGCTCCGAAATGGACGCTCGATATTTCCGGTAACTATAATCCCTGGAAATTCGGAAACGACGGACGCCTGAAACACTGGCTCGTTCAACCCGAAGCCCGGTATTGGCTGTGCGAAAAATTCAACGGCCATTTTTTCGGACTCCATGCCCATTATGCGGAATACAATGTAGGCGGCTTGTCGTTCTTAGGGCATACGATGGAAAATAACCGGTATCAGGGACATTTGTACGGTGCCGGTATCGGATACGGATACCAGTGGATTTTAAACGACCGGTGGAGTATCGAAGCCGAAATCGGCGCCGGTTGGGCGCATCTGAAAGACGATAAGTATCCGTGCGCCACCTGCGGGAGCGTGATTAAAAAAGACAGCCGCGATTATTTCGGCGTAACGAAAGCGGCGGTATCCATTATTTATTTTATCAAGTAAAAGGCGGAAAGGTATGAAAACTGGCTACATATATATGCTACTGGCGGTTTTGGCCGGTACAGGAACATGGCAATATGCGGAGGCGCAGCAGGAATCTCCCCGCATCTCGGTAACCTCCAATACATTGAAACAAAAAGGCGATTCGCTTTATATCGATGCGGATATCCATATAGCAGGCCCGGAAATGAAATCGACTCATTCGTTGGTATTGACACCCGTTCTCGAAACACCGGCCGAAAAAATAGGATTGCCTGCCGTATGGTTGTTAGGCAAGCGAAGCGCTAAAGTATATTCGCGCGAAAAGAAACTGAATAACCTCAAAAACGAAGAGCCGCGTTACCGGGTGCTTGTACGCAGCGGAAAAGAAGAGCAAACCGTTTCGTATAAAATGGTTATCGCTTATGAGCCGTGGATGAAAGATGCCCGTTTCGTACTGGCCGACGATGTGTGCGGTTGCGGCAAGTCCGTTCCCGGCGAGCCTTTGCTGATAGCCGACAAGGTGAAAAGCCGTCCGGCCGAGCGCTACCGCGTGCAACCGGCCTGGGCTTACATTTCGCCCGAGGCCGAGTCGGAGAAGTGTCGGGCGGAATTAGGAACGGCTTACCTCGATTACCGGCTCGACCGGTGGGAAATTCTGCCCGAGTATCATCGAAATAAGCAGGAACTGGCTAAAATAGACGATACGATCGAAGAAATAACCGGCGATAATAACATTACGGTGAGAGGCATATACCTGAAAGGATACGCATCGCCCGAGGGACGTTACTCGCACAATGCCGTTCTGGCCCGTAACCGGGTCCGGTCGCTGCGCGAGTATATCGGAAAAAAATACGATTTCCCGGAAACGTTTTTCACCGTGGAAAGCGAACCCGAAAACTGGGCGGGATTCCGGAAGAACGTAATGGACGACCCGGATTTTCCTGCTCGGGAAGAAGTGCTGGCCATTATCGACAGCGACGACGAGCCGGATAGGAAAGAGGCGCGTTTAAGGAAACTCGGTAACGGACGTGCTTTCCAATATGCTTTACAAGAATATTTTCCTTTTTTGCGCCGTACCGATTACCGGGTCGATTACGAAGTGCGTTTTTTTACTGTGGAAGAAGGTCGCGAAATCATCAAGAAGCATCCGGAGCAGTTGTGCCTGAGCGAGATGTTCGCCGTAGCCAACACGTATGAAACAGGAAGTAAGGAATACAAGGACGTATTTAAAACCGCAGTTCGTTTGTATGCCGGCGACCCGGTAGCCAACTTGAATGCCGCCAATATAGCGATGGAGGAAAACGATTATCCGTCCGCCCGGGCCTACCTGAAAAAAGCGGGCGATTCGCCCGAGGCCGTACATGCCCGCGGGGTGTTGTATTTACTCGAAGGAAATTTGGATGAGGCGGAGTTTTTATTGAAACAAGCCGGGCAAGCCGGAATAAAAGAAGCCGCCCACAATCTCGACGAGCTCCGGAAGAAACGCGAAGATAACCGGATATTCGATGAGTTCGACCGGTAACGGGTTGCTGTTTTGCTCCTTACACCTTATCCGATACGGTTCGCCGTTTACCGGAGCGGCACTTGTTCTCATCCGGACGTGAAAACAAACGGCGTCCGTGTTGTTTTTGTTCCTTTCTTTT
Source organism: Parabacteroides sp. (assembly GCA_048468815.1). Taxonomy (GTDB): domain Bacteria; phylum Bacteroidota; class Bacteroidia; order Bacteroidales; family Tannerellaceae; genus Parabacteroides_B. The sequence goes on along the minus strand of DBGBSM010000426.1, from coordinate 632 downwards.
TTTGTATCCGTATAATCCGTACCTTTGTATCTCAAAAAAGGGGGCTTGCATTTTGAATACGTTAGTACGGATACAGCAAACGTTTACCGGTACTTCCGACGGCTATATAGGGATACGGCTGTCGGACGGCCAGTTTGTGAACGACGGGATATTCGCCCTCATCTTGCTGTTGTTCGTTTTGTTTTCGATTATGTACCGCCGGAATTTCCGCCTGTTTCTGAAAACGGTACAGGATTTCCGCTATGTAAAGGAGCGGCAAAGCCTTTTTCTGCATAGCTCGAACAACGAGCCTTTTTTCCGCAATTTTATGACTTTCCAAACCCTGGCGCTAACCAGCCTGTTTTTATTTTCCGTCAGCCGCCTGTACGGCTGGATAAGGCCCGGGATTTCCGGCGAAACGGCTTTGCTCATTCTGTCCGGGCTTTTTTTTATCCTGTTGGTATATTATCAGTTTAAGCAATTACTCTATTTCGGTACCGGAATGGTGTTTTTCGGTAAATCCGCCTATCGACTCTGGAAAACCGGATATAATGCCGTTTTCGCTCTCCTGGGTGTATTTTTATACCTTCCCGTAGTGTGGTTGTCGTATGTAGGAAGTTATCAGCAAGTAGCTATCTGGTTGTTTATTATTC
>DBGBSM010000425.1:0-6407 GCA_048468815.1 Parabacteroides sp. | reverse complement strand
GTATAGAGTGCCTTTCGGCCGGTGCGGCCTAGTTAGGCCGCACCATGCGCTTTAGGTAGGCCGCAACCTGCGGCTTAGTTAGCCCGCACTGTGCGCTCTAAGTAGCCCGCAGCCTGCGCTCTATCTAAGGCGCACTATCTGTACAGTAGCAGGGAGGATAACAGCTTGCCCCGGTCGGCGCAAGCGGCGCACCGCGAAGCGGCCTGTGCAACCTGCGGCAACGGCAGCCCGTGCGTTGCCGGGCGGGGGATAACGCCTGCCACAAAGGAGCCGCGCGTTATTTCCAGGTGGTATACGGATGCTTGGCGAGCATGGAATTGTAATACCGGCGGTCGCCGCTCACTTCCTCGCCCAGCCACGCCGGCCGTTCGAACGGTTCGTCTTCCGAGGCCAGTTCCACTTCGGCGATAACCAGTCCTTCGTTCTCGCCCCGGAATACATCCACTTCGAACACGTGACATCCCGCACGTACGAGGTAGCGCGTTTTGTCGATTACACCCGGTTCGCACAACGCGAGCAGACGCTCGGCGTCGGGCAGCGGTATTTCCTGCTCGAACTCGTAGCGCGAAAGCCCTTTTTCGTCCGACGGCCCTTTGATGGTGAGGTAGCCTCGCTCTCCCCGGATGCGGACGCGCACCGTGCGTCCGGGTGTCGAGCAGATATATCCCTGTACGATTCGCTGCGCCGAGTAGGCTTCGCCGGTAAAGGCGTTGCCGGTTACGCGGAATTTCCGCTCTATTTCCGTAGGCATCTTATTTAATGGTTACCATCGTAGCGCCGAAGCCGTATTCTTTGAACGAGGCGTCTTGCACGTAATAGGTCTTGTACCGGGTGCGAAGCTCTTTCTCGATGGCTTTGCGCAACACCCCGTCGCCCTTACCGTGGATAAAAACGATTTTCTGCCCTTTCCTGCCGGCGTACTCTTGCAACACTTCGTGGAATTTATCCAGTTGGTATTGCAGTATATCGCTGTTCGAAAGGCCGGCGATGGTGTCGAGCAACTGGTGGATATGCAAGTCGATTTCAAGGATGCCGTCCGCCTGGGTTTTCTCCGGAGCGGCGGGCTTCGGAGCCGGCGCTTTGTCGTGGGCGGCTTTCCGCATCATGGCTTCCTGCAATTCCTTGGGGTTAACGGCGATGCGTTCCACCGGCCGGTCGTTCTTAACCAACGGGATAATCCAGGCATCGTCGTCGAAGTAATCGTTGGCGGTAAACGTGGTTTGTTTATAGAACTTCACCACGTCGAGCGGCTGCTCCAGGCTGTATGTGTTTTTCAAGCTGTACGGCTTGTCTTCCTTGTAGGCGACGAACTGGAGGGCGATGCGCGAAAAGTTATTCAGCACTTCGAGGGCGAACTCGTCGATGCGTAACTGCGTGTTCGGCTCTATCAGCCCGTTGCACCGGCTCGTCCAGCCGCTTCCGGGCGTGCTCATGTAGTTGAAAAGCAGGTAATAGTTGCTTTCGTTAATCAGGTAGGCTTCGAATCCGGAGGTGTTCGACGCGGACCCTTCGGCGGGCAGGAAGGCCAGGCTGATGTGTAACAGGTCGCCGCCCGGCGTTTCTTCCGGAACATATTCCGGCTCCGGCGCGGCTTGCCGGGTTTCTTTGGGTACTCCGGCCGAAGGTTTGCCCGCGGGGGAAGCGGGCGGCGCCGGTGCGGCGGTGCGGGCGGCTGCCGGAGTGCCGGCTTCGGCTACTACCACGCATTCGCGGGCGAGTACGGGCACTTCGAATCCGTCTTCGTCTTCCACGATAGCCAGGTCTTTGCCTTTCAGTTTTACCACCGTGCCGCCTCCCGTACTGTTCAGGAAGCGTACTTTATCTCCTATTTTAATTGCCATATCTCTCGGTATTTCTGTGTTAGTTCGGCCAAAGTTCACTATTTTTGCGCAAATAACGAAATAATGGATACACAAACTCGACAGATACACATACAGGATTACGATTATCCGCTTCCCGACGAAAAGATTGCCAAGTTCCCCTTAGCCCGGCGCGACGAGTCGAAGTTGCTTTTGTACCGCGACGGGCGAATCGACGAGAGCGTTTTCAAGCGTATCGGCGATTTCCTCCCTCCCTGTTCGCTGATGGTTTTCAACAATACGAAAGTAATACAGGCGCGGCTCTTGTTCCGCAAGGCTACGGGCGCACAAATCGAGGTGTTTTGCCTGGAACCGGTTTCGCCTGCCGATTATGCGCTAGTGTTCGGCCAAGCGGAGCGGTGTACATGGACGTGCCTCGTTGGAAATGCACGGAAGTGGAAAGACGGGGTGCTGACCAAGGAAGTGCGTATCGCAGACGAAACAGTGCTTTTACAGGCCGAACGCAAGCAGGTGTGCGGCGAAAATCATATAATCGAGTTCAGTTGGAACAACCCGGCGTATACGTTTGCCGATGTGCTGGAGGCGGGGGGCGTATTGCCTATTCCGCCGTACTTGCACCGCGAAACGGAGGCGAGCGACTTGAAAACGTACCAAACGGTGTATTCGAAGATAAAGGGGTCGGTGGCGGCTCCCACGGCGGGGTTGCATTTTACCGAAGAGGTGCTGGCCGGCTTGCAGGCGCAGGGTATCGGGCGCGAGGAACTTACGCTGCATGTGGGGGCGGGTACGTTCAAGCCGGTGAAGAGCGACACTATAGAGGGGCACGAGATGCATACGGAGGTTATTTCGGTGCGGCGCTCGGCTATCCGGAACGTGCTCGATAACCTGGGGCACGTGATTGCAGTGGGAACCACGTCGGTGCGTACGCTGGAGAGCTTGTATTACATCGGCGTGCTGCTGGCGGCGAATCCGGATGCGTCGGTTCACGAGCTCCGGGTGTCGCAGTGGATGCCGTACGACGAGTCGAATAACCGGTTGCCGGTAGCGGAGGCGTTGCAGCATATCCTGGCGTATCTCGACCGGAACGGGGCCGACCGGCTGGTTACGTCTACCCGGATTCTGATTGCGCCGGGGTATCGGTTCAAAGTCGTAACGGGCATGGTAACGAATTTCCACCAGCCGAAAAGTACGTTGCTGTTGCTTATCTCGGCTTTTCTGCATGGCAACTGGAAGACTGTGTACGAGTATGCACTTTCGCACGGGTTCCGGTTCCTGAGTTACGGGGATAGTTCGTTGTTGTTGCCGGGGAGCGGTTCTTTTTAAAAAGAACTCTGGAAGAAAACTTGTTTTTTGGCAAAGGCTGTTTTTTGCCTTAACAGGCTGTTTAGGCCGTTGCCACGGCCAACACTGCCTTGTCAAGGCAAAGGATAGCTTTCGCGCAAGAAGTCTTTGTTTCTTTTTACAGAAAGAAAGCAAAGCCCCGTTGCTTCGAAAAGGATAGTTCTTTTCGAAGCAACGGGGCCGGTTTTCTTCAAAGGTTCTTTTTAAAAAGAACCTTTGTATAACTTTTCCCTCATTTCCTGCACCAGCGGATCGGTAATATAATCGTCGTACTCCATCATCTTGTCGATGGTGCCGTTCGGCGTGAGTTCGATTACCCGGTTGGCCACCGTCTGGATAAACTCGTGGTCGTGGCTCGAGAAAAGCACGTTTCCTTTGAACGAGCTCAACGTATTGTTGAACGCCTGGATCGATTCCAGGTCGAGATGGTTCGTCGGTGTGTCCAGAATCAGCACGTTCGCGTTTTTCAGCATCATGCGCGAAATCATGCAACGCATCTTCTCGCCCCCCGAGAGCACCCCTACTTTCTTCATCAGCTCCTCGCCCGAGAAAAGCATCCGGCCCAGGAACCCTTTCAGGTACACCTCGTTGGTATCCTCTGCAAACTGCGAGAGCCACTCCAGCAGGTTGTAATCCGAGTTGAAATACTTGGTGTTTTCGAGCGGCAGGTAGGCCGTGGTAATCGTCTGTCCCCACTGGAACGTACCGGTGTCGGGTTTATCCTCCTCGTTGATGATGCTGAAAAAAGCCGTCATCGCACGCGGGTCGCGGCTGATGAAAACGATTTTATCGTCTTTCTCCACGTTGAAGTTCACGTCCCTGAACAAAGGCACTCCGTCCAGCGACTTCGACAACCCCTTTACTTCCAGCACCTGGTTGCCCGGCTCCCGGCTCGGCGTAAAGATGATACCCGGGTACCGGCGCGACGACGCCTGGATTTCCTCGATGTTCAGTTTCTCCAGCATCTTCTTGCGGCTGGTAGTCTGCTTGCTCTTCGCTACGTTGGCGCTGAACCGGCGGATAAACTCTTCCAGTTCCTTCTTCTTTTCCTCCGCCTTCTTGTTTTGTTGCTGTTGCTGGCGAAGCGCCAACTGGCTCGATTCGTACCAGAAACTGTAATTGCCGGCGAATAGCTTCACCTTGCCGTAGTCGATGTCGACCGTATGCGTACAAACCGAGTCGAGGAAGTGCCGGTCGTGCGAAACCACCAACACCGTGTTCTCGAATTCCGCCAGGTAGTTTTCGAGCCACATCACCGTTTCGAGGTCGAGGTCGTTGGTCGGCTCGTCGAGTAGCAGGTTATCCGGTTTGCCGAAAAGCGCACGCGCCAGCAATACCCGCACCTTTTCCTTTCCGCTCAAGTCCTTCATGAGGCTGTAATGCAGCTCTTCCTTGATTCCCAGCCCGCTCAGCAGGTTGGCCGCATCGCTCTCGGCGTTCCATCCCTCCATCTCGGCGAACTTCTCTTCCAGTTCCGATACCCGGATACCGTCGGCGTCGCTGAAATCGGGCTTTTCGTACAGCGCATTCTTTTCCGACATAATGTCCCACAACACCGAGTGGCCCATCAGTACCGTATCCATTACGGTGTACTGGTCGAAAGCGAAGTGGTCCTGACTCAGCACCGACAACCGCTCGCCCGGACCTAACGACACCGTGCCGCGCGTCGGGTCGAGCTGCTTGCTGATTACCCGCAACATGGTGGATTTACCCGCCCCGTTGGCTCCGATAATGCCGTAGCAGTTGCCCGGCGTGAATTTCAGATTGACATCCTGGAATAACACCCGTTTCCCGAACTGAACGTCCAGATTGTTTACCGTTATCATAGCTCTTTCTACTTCTTGTTTTAATTTGCTTAATCGAGGGTGCGAAGGTACGAAAAATATTCCGTTCGTCCGCGCTGCCGTTTCCCTTTCCGTTGTACTGCCGTCCGAATCCCTTCCCACCCGGCGGTACGTGGGATAATTTCGGACACCTTGTTTGCATATCCCCGAAGATATGCTAACTTTACGCACGCTATTTATGGTAACTTTAATTGAACGAAATAATACCAGCATGAAAACAAAAGAACAACTCCTGCACATCCTCGGCCAGTTCCGTACGGAAGGCAACTTGGTTTCGGCCGAGCCGTTCGGCAACGGCCATATCAACGATACCTTGAAAGTAACCGACGATAAAGGGGAAATCCGCTACGTGCTGCAACGCATCAACCACGCTATCTTTACGAATGTGGACATGTTGCAGAACAACATCCATACCGTGACTTCGCATATCCGCAAGAAGCTCGAAGCCCGCGGCGAGTCCGACATCGACCGCAAGGTGCTTACGTTTTTGCCTACCAAAGACGGGAAACTGTATTACTTCGACGGCGACAGCTATTGGCGCGTATGCCTTTTTATCCCGCGCAGCAAGAGTTACGAGGAGGTAACGCCCGAGCTCTCGTACGAAGCCGGGAAGGCGTTCGGCGATTTCCAGTCGATGCTGGCTGACTTGCCTGAAGGAGCGCTGGGAGAAACGATTCCGAACTTCCATAACATGGAGTTCCGGTTGCAACAGTTCCATGAGGCTGTACAAGCGAATCCGGCCGGCCGGCTCGACGAGGTGAAAGGGCTGGTGGATGAAATAGAGAAGCGTGCCGAAGCGATGTGTATCCAGGAGCGGTTGTACCGGGAAGGCAAGCTGAAGAAACGCACGAACCACTGCGACACCAAGGTGAACAACATCATGTTCGACGAAGAGGGGAAAGTGTTGTGCGTAATCGACCTGGATACGGTGATGCCGGGCTTCGTGCTGTCCGACATCGGCGACTTTATCCGTACCGGAGCTAATACGGGAGCGGAAGACGACCCGGACTTGGATAAGGTAGGAGTGAACATGCCTATCTTCGAAGCGTATACCCGGGGGTATATGGAAACGGCCCAGTCGTTCCTCTCTCCGTTGGAAATCGGTATGCTGCCGTACGGAGGCCGGCTGCTTACCTACATGCAGACCGTGCGTTTCCTTACCGACTACATCAACGGCGATACGTATTATAAAATTCATAGCCCGAAGCATAACCTGCAACGTACCGAGGCGCAGTTCAAGCTGCTGCAAAGCCTCGAAGCGCATGTGGCCGAGATGGACGGGTTTATGAGGCAGTGGCTATAAAAAATAGAAAGAGAATAAAGAATCTTCTTTAATAATTGATTTTTTTATTTCTGCATTGCAGGAAGAGGTTAGTGGTTACTTATTTTGGTTACCCTAACC
>DBGBSM010000424.1:0-6616 GCA_048468815.1 Parabacteroides sp. | reverse complement strand
TAAAGGGCGCCTCGCGGGGAACCGTGACCGATATAGACGGCCGGGTTTCGCTGGAGACGGATAACGATGCCGTGCTCGTTATCTCGTATATAGGTTTGCTACCGCAGGAAATAGCCGTTGCAGGCAAATCCGTACTGCAAGTGATTATGAAAGAAAACGCGGAAATGCTCGACGAAGTAGTGGTAGTAGGCTACGGCGTATCGCGGAAAAAGGATTTGACGGGCGCCGTATCGTCGGTATCCGGCGACTTGATGAAAGACAAGCCGGTAGCCAACATCGGCGAAGCGCTACAAGGACGCGCCGCCGGCGTACAAGTGGTTTCGTCGGGAAAGCCGGGCGATAACGTATCGTTCCGCATACGCGGTATCAGTACCATCAACAACAGCGAGCCCTTGCTGGTAATCGACGGGGTTCCCACCGATTTAGGCCTCAATGCGCTGAATATGGAAGACGTAGAAACGGTAGACGTGCTGAAAGACGCGTCGGCTACGGCTATTTACGGATCGCGGGGAGCGAACGGCGTAGTACTGGTAACTACGAAGAAAGGAAAGACGGGCGACGGCAAAATTTCGTTCAGCGCCAACTGGGGAGTACAATCGGCCACGGATATGCCGAAGATGCTGAATGCCTCGCAATTCGCGTCGTTGCATAACGAAATGATAGCCAACTACAATCGGAGCGTTTCCGAGGCGTCGAGGTTAAAGCAGCGGGAAGACTTCGCCGACCCTACCGCATGGGGCAAAGGTACCGACTGGCTCGACGAGTTGTTCCGGCCGGCCTGGATGCAAAATTATACATTGTCGTATTCGGGAGGAAACGAAAAAAGTAATTTTTACGTTTCGGGGGGCGTTTTCGACCAGGACGGCATCGTACTCGACACCTCTTACCGCCGGTACACCTTCCAGTTCAACAGCGAATCGAAACTCCGCACCTGGCTGAAATTCGGGAATAATGTAACGCTTAGCCACGACCTCAAGAAGCAAGGTTCGTATAACATCCGCGAAACGATGGCGGCTTTGCCTACCCAACCGGTATATAATGACGACGGAAGTTATTCGGGGCCGGGCGAACCGGCTTACCAGTACGGCGATATACGGAATCCGGTAGGGAGCGCCAGGCTCGGCGAAGAAGAAATCCGCGGATACAACGTGCTCGGCAACCTGTTTGCAGAAGTGAATCTGTTCGGTAAAGTAACCGTCAAAACCCTGGGCGGCATCGATTTCAAATTCTGGGATAAAAACAGTTTCAGCCCCCGGTACGACTGGAAACCCATTCCGCAACGCGACTCCTATTTATACGAAGAATCGAACAAGAGCTTCACTTATCTCTGGGACAACACCGTGACGTATGCGGATACTTTCGCCGGCAAACATCATCTTACCGTATTGCTCGGGTCGAGTGCGCAAAACAACGTATACAACCGGATGAACGCGAGCGTGCAGGGATTTCTGAGCGATAGCAACAACCAGTTGTCGAACGGCCTGAAAGACCCTACGGCGGGCGGTACCAAGAACGATTGGGCCATCCTGTCGTTCTTCGGAAGAATAAACTACAACCTGGCCGAAAAATACCTTTTTACGGCCACCGTACGCCGCGACGGTTCTTCCCGTTTCTCGGCCGGCAACCGGTGGGGTACGTTTCCTTCTTTCTCTGCCGCATGGCGTTTGTCGGAAGAGGCTTTCTACCGAAAAAACAAATGGGTGGGCGACATCAAAATACGGCTGGGTTACGGAGAAACGGGAAACCAGGACGGAATCGACAACTACGCTTACTTCACCAAGCTCAAAACCGGACAGTACGTGTTTAACGGCACGCCCGTTTCCACGCTTTACCCGCTCGTTATGCCCAACCCGGACGTGAAGTGGGAAACCGTAAAGCAATGGAACGCCGGTATCGACGTGTCGCTTATCGACCAGCGGATTAACCTCACGCTCGATGCCTATTTAAAAAACACGAGCGACATGCTCGTTCCGATGTCGGTACCTATCACCACCGGCTATAACGACCAGGCGGTTCCCAGCATCAACATGGGCAAGGTACGGAATAAAGGGATGGAACTAACCGTTTCGTCGCGGAACCTGACGGGTGTTTTCAACTGGAATACCGACCTGAACGTATCGTACAACAAAAACGAAGTAATCCGGATGAACGAAGGGGTGCCTCTTTTCGTAGGCGACGAAATCAATATGACCCAGGTACGCATCAGTGCCGAGGGAAAGCCGGTAGGTTCTTTTTACGGCTACGTAACGAACGGCATTTTTCAAAGCCAGGAAGAAGTAGACCGCTATGCCGTACAAGTAAAAGGCGGCACGGCGCCCGGCGACATCCGTTTCCGCGACTTGGACAATAACGGGGTAATCAACGCCGACGACCGTACGTTTATAGGCAACCCCGCGCCGGAATGGTCGTTTTCGATGAACAATACCTTCGCCTACAAAAACTTCGACCTGCAAGTATTCTTTCAGGGAGTAGCCGGAAACGATATTTACAATGCGAACCGGATTTGGCAGGAAAGCATGTCGGTGCCCCAGAACCAAACGGCTAAAGTGCTCGACCGGTGGACCGGGCCCGGTACGAGTAATTCCATACCGCGCGCCGTATACAGCGACCCGAACCAGAACGTGCGCCACTCCGACCGTTTTATCGAAAACGGGGCGTACCTGCGGTTGAAAAATCTCACGTTAGGCTATACCTTACCGAAAAACCTGTCGGAAAAAGCGCATTTGGGAATGGCCCGGATTTACCTTTCCGGCCAAAACCTGTTCACGCTGACCGAATATTCCGGATTCGACCCGGAAGTGGGCGTAAGCGGTGTGGATTTAGGTACCTACCCGGTTACCCGGACATTCGGTTTCGGTATAAACGTACACTTTTAATCCTCCGGAGAGAAACAAAAACGCACGACCGCGCTCCGTTCGTCCGAACGAACAAATGCCGGCCTTTCCCATACATACGAAAAATTAAACGACACACAGATGAAAAAGATACTTTATATAGGATTTTTATCCGCCTTGTTCGCTCTCGGTTCCTGCTCCGATTTCCTGGAGAAAGAACCGTACGAAGACCCGAGCGCCGAAGCTCTCGGCGACGAAGCATCGGCCATCGCCCTGGTAAACGGGGCATACCAGCCGTTACAGCGTCCTAAATTGTACAATATGCGGATATGGACGTTAGATATTATCGCCGGAAACAGCGAAGTCGGCGCCGGCGGCGGTACGGACGGAATCGAAACGGTTACGCTGGCCAATTTCGTTGCCACGGCCGATAATGCGGCGGCACTGGATATTTGGAGAGGGCCGAACCCCGGCATATTATATTGTAACACGGTACTGGAGAACGTGCCGGAGATGCATATCGGCGAATCGCTGAAAAACCGGTGCATAGGGGAAGCCAAATTTCTCCGGGCGCATTACTATTTCTTGTTGGTACAGCTTTTCGGGGATGTGCCGTTATCGGTTTCCACGCCTAAGCCGGGCGACAACCTGAAGCCTTCGCGCACCGACAAGGCGACTATCTACAACGAAGTAATCATACCGGATTTAAAAGATGCCTTGACCTTGTTGCCGGCGCGCGAAACTTACTCGGGCGACGACAAGGGACGCGCCTCCAAAGGCGCCGCCGCCGGTATGCTGGCGAAGGTATACCTCACGTTGGGCCGGTACGCGGAAGCACTGGAAATGTGCGAACAGGTAGAAAGCCTGGGCTATACGTTGAACCCCGACTACAGCGATTGTTTCGGCGGGGAAGAACGGAACAAAAACACGGCCGAATCGCTGTTCGAAGTGCAATATTACGGACTGACGAAAGCCGATTTCTGGAGCGACGAGAACCAGGCTTGCTGGTTGAGCGCCTACATGGGGCCGCGCAATACCGGCTGGGTAGGCGGCGGCTACGGCTGGAACCAGCCTACGCAGGAATTCGTAAGCCAGTACGAACCGGGCGATTTACGTAAAGACAAAACCATCCTGTACGAAGGTTGCCCGCCCTTCGACGGCCATGCTTACAAGGCAACCCTGTCGAATACCGGCTACAATGTACGGAAATTCCTGGTTCCCCTCTCGGTGTCGCCGGATTACAACACCAATGCGGCGAGCGTCATCGTGCTCCGCTTCGCCGACGTATTGCTGATGAAAGCGGAAGCCTTGAATGAACTGGGACGAACCGTAGAGGCGGAAGAGCCGCTTTACCGGGTACGGAAAAGAGCGGGCCTTACCGACCGCAGCGACGTGGAAGGGCTTACCCAGGAACAGATGCGCGAGAAAATAAGGAAGGAAAGACGCCTGGAACTGGCCTTCGAAGGGCACCGGTGGTTCGACATGATTCGCTGGGACAACGGGCGGTATGCGCTCGATTTCCTGCATTCCATCGGCAAAACCAACGCCACGCAGAAACACCTGTTGTTCCCCGTTCCGCAAAAAGACCGGGATGCGAACTCCCATTTAACTCAAAATCCGGGTTATTAAAAAACGGCCGGTATGAAACGCCTGTTCCTCCCGGCTTACAGCCGGCAAAGGTACCGGTACGTTCCATATCCCCCCGAATAGTAACAATTAAACGATGCATGTATGAAACCGACCGAATTCATTTATTTTCTATCCGTATATACGCTGCTACTTCTTTCCGGTTGCTCCGAAGAGTTGGCAGAATTGAACAAAGGCGACCTGCCGCTGGAAATAACGGTATCCGCCTCGCCTGTGGAACTGGATGCTTCGAGCCCCACGGCCGAAGCGCTCGAGTTTAGCTGGACACCGGGCTCGAACCGGGGCACGAACGCCGCCATCGGCTATACGTTCCAGCTCGACAAAGAGGGGAATAACTTCGCCGGCGCCTTATCGCTGGAACTGGGCCGCGAAGTATACGAGCTTACTTATGCGAACGAAGAACTGAACGACTTGCTGATAAACGATTTCGGCATCCCGGCCGGTTCCGAAGCCACCCTCGAATGCCGCGTGATAGCGACGTTTGCTTCGGAAAGCCTGCCGCCGGAAGTATCGGCCGCCCGGCCGGTAAGCATCCGGACGCACCGACCCGTTACAAAAACCTTGTATCTGCTCGGAAGCGCCACGCCGAACGGCTGGGACGCCGACGACGCCACAGAAATGAAACCCGTTGCCAACGTGCCGAAAGAGTTTACCTGGACCGGCCCGCTCGTTGCGGGCGAGTTCAAGTTCATCGTTACGCCGGGCGAATTTCTGCCTTCGTACAATAAAGGAGCCAGCGATACGGAACTGGTACTCCGTGAAACCGACGGGGCGCCCGACGACCCCTTCGTGATTACCGAAGCCGGCACCTACACCGTTACGGTGAACCTGATTGCGGGCACCGTCAGCCTGGTAAAAGGGGAAGGACCGGAATACGGCGAGCTGTGGTTCGTAGGTAATCCTACCGGATGGAACTTCGAGCCGATGACCGTAGATGCGCTCGACCCGTACGTATTTCATTACAACGCCGAATTACCGGACGGGGGCGAATTTAAAATCGGAACGGCGGCAGGAAACTGGGATGCGGTATTTTTTCGTCCGGCAACCGACCGGCAACCGGAAGGAACCGGCCTCGACGTGGATAAGTGGGCCGGCGACCCGGATTACAAATGGAACATTACCGGCGGCGTGTATAAAATAAAGCTCGATATCCGGGATATGAAAATCGACATCGCTCCGTTTACGCCGTTCGCCGGGGTTTACCTGGTAGGCGACGCCACACCCAACGGATGGGATATTGCGGGCGCTACGCCGATGGATGCATCTTCCGGTTCGTATACGTTTACCTGGAGCGGCCCGCTGAACGCCGGCGAGCTGAAGTTTTCACTGGATAAGCAAGCCGACTGGAACGGCGCCTGGTTCCTGGCAGCCGAAGCCGGAAAAGCTCCCGCCGGCAGTGAAGAACAGCTGGTGTACAGCTATCCGGGCGCAGGCGCCGATTATAAATGGAAGATAACGGAGGCGGGCACGTATACCATCGAGCTGAACCAACTCGCAGAAACCGTTATCATCCGGAAGCAATAACACGAATTACCGGGAATGGTGCAGCAAGTACGAACGCGGAGTAACGGTGAAACTTTTGTTTCATGCACAAGAAACTTTTGTTTCATCAGCAAGAAACAGTTGTTTCATGCAGAAGAAACTTTTGTTTCACCGGATGCTGCCGGCAAAATACCACTGTTACCGAAACGACATATATACATCGTATGGAACGGGAATGAATTATCCGCCGTCTCCGGCTTAACCGATGTGTTTGCTGCACATCCCTTTACAAACAGTATAGTATCATGAACAAAATACCAATTTATACCGCTTGCCTCGCTGTTCTCGGCCTGGCGGCTTGCGAAGATTATTACGCTACCGGCAACGCCCCGGTGGTGTACGGCGAAACGTATTTCGAGGCGGGTTTGAAAACAGATAAAGCCTGTTACAAACCGGGCGAAACCGTACATTTTACCCTGGTCGGGAAACCTTCGGGAAACGTAAAAGTACGCTACTCCCACTTAGGTAAAACGGTATCCGAAGAAAACCTTACGTCGGACTCGTGGAGCTGGACAGCTCCCGCCGACGACTACAAAGGCTATTTGGCAGACCTCTACGAAGTAACCGGCGGAAAGGAAAAGGTGCATCAAAGC
>DBGBSM010000423.1:0-6993 GCA_048468815.1 Parabacteroides sp. | reverse complement strand
CCCTACAAAGAAGATTTATATGTGCCCGGCTACTTCGAAGTGCCTATCAAGAAAGGGGAAACGATTATTTTCAGCGCAGGCGATTCGCCGGTAAATACCCGGCGCCTGAAAAGCTATTACGAAACCGAAGTGGCCGCCCGTACGCCGCGCACCAGTTTCTTCAACTGTTTGAAGAATTCGGCCCAGCAATTTTATTTCCGTCCGAAAGAAAACGATGCCTACCTGTTGGCCGGGTATCCCTGGTTTAAGGTGCGCGCCCGCGATTTGTTCGTTTCCGTGCCCGGCTGCTCGTTGTCGATAGCCGACCCGGTGCGTTTCGAAAAGATCCTGGCCACCGCTATGCCCGCTATCCGTAATTTTATGGCCACCGGGGCGAAAGACGCCGTGATTCACGAACTCGACGAGCCGGATGTGCTTTTGTGGGCTATCTGGGCTATCCAGCAATACGCGAAACATGAAGGAATAGAGAAGGCGCGCGCCTTGTATGCCGACTTCGTAGCGGAAATTATCGACTATATCCGCGCCCAGAAACATCCGTTACTGAAAGTTACCGATAACGGGCTTGTTTTCGCCGACGGAAAAGACCAGGCGATCAGTTGGATGAATTCTACCATAAACGGACGTCCGGTAGTGCCGCGTTCCGGCTATATCGTAGAGTTCAACGCGTTGTGGTATAACGCGCTCAATTTCTTCGTGGAACTGGCGGGCGAGCAACAGGCCGGTCCCGGAATCGACGCATTGATCAAATCGATCGACAAATCGTTCCCCGAAGTGTTCGTAAACGGCTATAATTATTTATTCGATTATGTAAACGGGTCGTTCGTCGACTGGAGCGTACGCCCGAATATGATATTCGCCGTCGCTTTCGATTACTCGCCGTTAACCCGCACCCAGAAACGGGCGGTGGTCGACATCGTAACCAAAGAGCTGCTTACTCCGAAAGGGCTCCGTTCGCTGAGTCCCAAAAGCGAAGGATACAAACCTTATTATGTAGGGCCGCAGGCGGAAAGAGATTTGGCTTATCACCAGGGTACCGCCTGGCCGTGGCTTTTCGGCGCCTATCTCGAAGCTTATCTGCGGGTATTCGGTAAAAGCGGCGTTTCGTTCGTAGAACGGATGCTGATCAGTATGGAAGAAGAAATGTCGCTCCACTGCATCGGTTCCATCCCGGAACTGTTCGACGGGAATCCGCCCTTTACCGGCCGGGGAGCTATTTCGTTCGCTATGAACGTGGCTGCTATTTTACGGGTGGTCGATTTGTTGAAGAAGTATAACGCCGAATAAAAGAATGTCGCTATGAAAGCATTGATGTTTGGATGGGAATTTCCCCCTCATATTTTGGGTGGTTTAGGAACCGCCAGCTACGGATTGACAAAAGGAATGGCCTTGCAGCCGGATTTGGATATAACTTTCGTTATACCGAAACCCTGGGGCGACGAAGACCAGAGTTTCCTGAAGATTATAGGCGCCGGCAATACGCCGGTAGTATGGCGCGACGTATCCGCCGAATACGTAAGCGAGCGTCTTTCCAAATATATGGACCCGCAGGAATATTTCCGGTTGCGCGACCATATCTACGCCGATTTCAGTTACCGGCACGTAAACGATTTGGGATGTATCGAGTTTTCCGGTCGCTACCCCGATAACTTGCTGGAAGAGATTAACAACTATTCCATCGTGGCGGGAGTGATTGCCCGTACGGAACAATACGACGTGATTCATGCGCACGACTGGCTTACATATCCGGCCGGTATCCATGCCAAGAACGTTTCGGGCAAGCCGATGGTGATACACGTGCATGCCACCGATTACGACCGGAGCCGCGGAAACGTGAACCCCGATGTGTATGCCATCGAAAAAGACGGAATGGATAATGCCGACCATATCATCACGGTAAGTAACCTTACCCGCAACACCGTGATTGAAAAATACCACCAGAACCCGTCGAAAGTGACTACCGTGCACAATGCGGTGGAGCCTATGAGCCCGGAAATTCTGGCTATCCAGGATAAGAAGGGGGTAAAGGATAAAGTCATTACCTTCCTGGGACGTATTACCATGCAGAAAGGGCCGGAATATTTTGTGGAAGCGGCTGCCAAGGTATTGCAGAAAGCGCCGTCCACCCGGTTCGTCATGGCCGGTAGCGGCGATATGATGGACCAGATGATCCGGCTGGCTGCGCGCCGGGATATTTCGGATCGTTTCCATTTTACCGGGTTTATGAAAGGGAAACAGGTGTACGAAGTGCTGAAGTCGAGCGATGTATACGTAATGCCTTCAGTATCCGAACCTTTCGGTATCTCTCCGCTCGAAGCTATGCAGTGCGGCGTTCCTTCTATCATCTCGAAGCAATCGGGATGCGCCGAAATTCTGGATTACGCAATAAAAGTAGATTACTGGGATATTGAAGCGCTGGCCGATGCCATGTATTCGATTATCACTTATCCGGCTATGGCCCAGTTCCTGAAAGAAGAAGGGAAAAAGGAAGTAGACGAAATCAAGTGGGAATATGCGGGCCGCAAGGTACGCGCTATTTACGATAATGTAATCAATAACAGGTAAGAATAAAATAAAACATAAAATATTATGAAAACAATCTGCTTCTATTTTCAGATACATCAACCGTTTCGTTTGAAAAGATATCGCTTTTTCGACATAGGCAACGACCATTATTACTACGATGATTTCCAGAACGAGGAAATTATCCGCCGGATTGCCGAGCGGTGTTACCTGCCGGCGAATAAAACGTTGCTGAATATGATTAAGAGCAGCGGCGGCAAATTTAAGGTGGCTTTCTCCATTTCCGGAATCGCCCTGGAACAAATGGAAGTGTATGTTCCGGAAGTAATCGACAGCTTTAAGGAGCTGGCCGCTACCGGGAACGTGGAGTTCTTGGCCGAAACATACGCTCATTCGCTGAGCTCGCTGGGCGACCCGGAAGAATTCGAATTGCAGGTGAAGCAACACAAAGAGAAAATTCATACCTTGTTCGGCGTTAAGCCGAAAGTGTTCCGGAATACGGAGCTGATTTATTCCGACGACATTTCTTCGTTGGTGTCGGCTATGGGGTTCAAGGGCATGCTTACGGAAGGCGCCAAACATGTTCTGGGTTGGAAAAGCCCGAACTATGTGTATACGTCGGCCGTTAATCCGTCGTTGAAACTGTTGTTGCGGAATTCCCGCTTTACCGAAGATATTTCTTCCCGTTTCTGTAATTATAGCTGGAGCGAGTATCCGTTAACGGCCGATAAGTTTATGTCGTGGATTGCTAATACGCCCGCGGAAGAGCAAATTGTGAACTTGTTCATGAACTACGAGGTGCTCGGTTCGTTACATCCGGCCGAAAGCGGGATATTCGACTTCTTTAAGGCGTTGCCCCGGTATGCCGAGGAAAAAGGAATCGGTTTCGCTACGCCTTCCGAAGTATTCAATCAGTTGAAGCCGGTCGATTCGATTTCCGTTCCGTATCCGATGTCGTGGGTCGACGAAGAAAGAGATACGAGTGCCTGGTTGGGGAACGTGTTGCAACAGGAGGCTTTCCGGAAGTTGTCGGATATAGGCGAACGGGTACGGCTGGGCGACGACCGCCGCATCAAGCAAGACTGGGCTTATCTGCAAAGCAGCGACCATCTTTATTATATGAGTACGAAGCATTTCGGACGCGGCGGCTTCAGCCCGTACGACAATCCGTACGATGCATTCAATAATTATATGAATGTGCTTTCCGATTTCATCGTAAGGGTGAACGCCCAGTTCCCGGACTCGATTGAAAACGAAGAGTTGAACTCGCTTTTAACTACGATTAAAAATCAGGGAAAAGAAATCGAGGAATTGCAAAAGGAAGTGGAAAAGCAAAAGAAAAAAGCCTCTAAAAAAGTAAGTCAGTAAGTTGGGATAGGAGGGGAGTTGTTTTTAACCGGACAACTTCCTTTTGAATGGAACAGGCTGTATACCGGTAGCCGGATTCGGAAACTTTATCTTACCCTGCTTGCAGGGTATCACGAAAGTTCGAAGAATGAACGCTACGGGGTGTACAGCCTGTTTGCTTTATCAGCCAGCCGGTAAGCAAAAACAGATAAACGAGCAAATGAATTTGCCATCGTTGGTTGTTTCTACTAAAGCTGGTAGGGGCCATACAAGGGCGGTTATTATGGGAGAAATATTTCTTTGTTCCGGTTGGTTCGGATAAATATTCCGGTTGCAGTAAAGGCTTGCCGTAGCAGGAACAAAAGTTTCATCGGCAAGAAACAAAAGTTTCACCAGCAAGAAACAACTGTTTCATCAGCAAGAAACAAAAGTTTCATCAGCAAGAAACAACTGTTTCATTTCGTATGGGGTGCCGGAACAGCGTAAGGCGTACGGTTTTTTTTACTGTACACCGCTTTGACCAGGGCAGTTGTTCCCGGAGGGGAGAGCCGTTTTTTCCGGAACATACGCTTACATGGAACCGGCTGCGCAGTCGTGTTGTGTACAGGGAGGGGGGTGCCGGTAACCGGTAAATTCAATTGGCGTGTGGTTTCGAGAAGGGAATTTTGAAAATCAGGTTAACCCATAGTACGGCGTCTTGGTTCGGTATCCCTTCCCGGTAATTAGTAGGCCGGTGCTTGTATATCTTTTTCCGGAAATTTAAAGTGGAGTATCCCACAGAACAAAGTAAGGTGCCTTTTTTTAGTTTGTATCCGATACCGGCCCCTACGTTGTAACTGAAAATCGGTTCGGTAAATCTTTTTGTTTCTGTAAATCCTTTATACCGGAAACGTCCCGACATCAGGCCGAGCGAAAACTCGTTTTCTACAAAAAAGGAAAGCGATTCGTCAAGGTAAAGATGAAACTTAGGTACCAATCCCGCCTGGGGGCTGAACAACGTGTATTCCAATCGCGCTTCACCGGGATTGACGGGCGGTTGCAGGTTTCCGTCTTTATTTTCCCTCCATCTCGTTCCGTCGTCGAACAAGTAACAGGCGTATTTGGTACGTAGCTCGAGGCTGAAAAAGTGAGTGGCGTGCTGCTGATATTCCAGTCCGATAATTCCTCCGAAGCCGTTTACTTTATCGCCGAAGCCGGCTCCGTTGTAAAACAATCCGGGGGTGAGCGAAAATTTCGATTGGGCGCCTGCCGGTAACGAAAGGATAAGGAACAAGAGGACTATAAATCCGTTTTTCTTCATATGCGTAAAGATAGGGTTAAAAGCGGATATAAATTGTACCGTACCCGATAGAATGTATGCACGCCACGCCGGCTTTTATAAAGTTCCCGGTTTGATAGTGTGAGCCGAGCCGGAACATCGGGGGGGATACCCGTTACCACTTTGCTTTTTATTACCGGCAATGTGACCCTACATTTTCAGTACGATACGTTCGCCCAGTTCTTTTGCTAACACCCCTTTTATTTCGTTGAGGCGGCTTTGTTCGGTCATTAGCCCTGTGATTTTATCCATGTCGTCGCCGGCGTTTTTTATTTGCTGCCCGATGTCTTTTATTTGCCGGGAAATGTAAGCATTTTTCATTTCGAATATTTCGCGCGGCACCAATTGGCCTAATTTGTCTTCCTCCTTCTCCAACGCCTGGAACTTCGAGTGGTACTTACTGAGCTGGTACTGCTCGCTGATCAGGTCGGCTGCTAACTGGCTTACCTCCGGGTTCGGATGCGAAAGGAAATACCGCTGGGCGATGAAACTTTCCGAAGAGGAAATTTGCCGGATAGCTTCGTCGAGGATTCCTTTGTATAAAGGATTGTAAAAAGTAAGCTCGTCTCTTTCGAGGTCGAATTTGATATATTCGGCCACCCGCATCGTTACTTGCTTTTGCTGTTCTTCGTCGAAATAGTTGTATAAAACACGTTCGCCGTACCGGATGATGTAGCGTAAAAGCTCCTTTTCATATGGTTCGTAAGGCGATTCCTGCGGCCGGTGTGGTACCGGAACGTACGGTGCCGGCGCTTCCGCGAAGGCTTCTTCCGGCAAGTATCCGGCCGGCGCCTCGGCATAACCGTTTTCCGGGATGCCGGGATAGTCGGGGATAGCGGAATAGTCCGGCGCAGGAGCCGGCGGAACCGGGGCCGCTACTTCTGCCGCAGAAGGATAGGTATTCCGGTTTACGGAAGGAACGGCTGCTTTTTCCTGGGTTTTTGCGCGTATTTTGTTGACTTCAGTCAGTACCACCCGTTCGTCTATTTCCAGCATGCCGCTGCATTCGCGCACGTATACCGAACGGGCGATATTGTCCGGGATAAGGGCGACGGTACGCACGATGTCGGAAATCAGAGCCGTACGTTTAATCGGGTCGTTGCCTGCGTCATTCAACAGCAATTTGGTTTTAAAACGGATAAAATCGGTTTCGTTGGTCCGGATAAAATCGTTGAACGAGGCGGCGTTTTGCTTGCGCGCGAACGAATCCGGGTCTTCACCGTCGGGTAGTAACACCACTTTGATATTCAACCCTTCCTCCAAAAGCAAGTCGATTCCCCGCAAAGCGGCTTTGATGCCGGCCGCATCGCCGTCGTAGAGTACGGTAATGTTATTGCTGAACCGGTGAATCAACCGGATTTGCCCGGGTGTAAGCGCAGTACCCGACGACGCGACTACGTTTTCGATACCAGCCTGGTGCATGGAAATCACGTCGGTATACCCTTCCACCAGGAAACACTTATCGGCTTTTACGATGGCTTGTTTGGCAAAATAAATGCCGTACAGTTCGTTGCTTTTGTGGTAAATTTCGCTTTCGGGAGAATTGACGTATTTCGCCGTTTTATCGTCTTTCTTCAACACCCGGCCGCCGAATGCCACCACTTTTCCGGAAACGGTGTGCACCGGAAAAATAACCCGGCCGCGGAACCGGTCGTATACCGAGCCGTCGTCGCGGGCCACTACCAATCCCGTTTTTTCGAGGTATTCCTTTTTGTAGCCGCTTTTTGTGGCCGCCTGGAAAAAAGCGTCGCGCTTATCGAGGCTGTACCCTAATTGAAATTTCTTGATGATGTCTTCGCGGAAGCCCC
>DBGBSM010000422.1:0-1801 GCA_048468815.1 Parabacteroides sp. | reverse complement strand
TACCAGGGGAATGTCTGCTCCGCAACAACAGCAAGACAAAAGGCGTGTATCGGGAACCGTTACGGATGCCCTTGACGGGAGTCCGATTATCGGTGCCAACATTACATTAAAGGGTACTCCCACGGGAGTGGTATCGGATTTGGATGGGAATTACTCCATTCCGGTAAATACTCCTAAAGATGTACTGGTTGTATCGTATATCGGTTACAAAACCCGGGAAGTTCCGGTGGAAACCTCGGGCGTTATCGACATTAAACTAACGTCGGATAACGAGTTGTTGGACGAGGTAGTGGTTGTAGGTTCCGGAACACAGAAAAAAGTAAGTGTTACCGGTTCGATTTCTACTGTAAAAGGGTTGGAACTGAAAACTCCCAGTTCTTCACTCACCAGTTCTATGGCTGGAAAGCTGGCTGGCGTAATTGTAAATACCCAAAGCGGAGAACCCGGTTCAGTTTCCGATTTTTACATTCGGGGCATATCTACTTTCGGCGGACGTACTACTCCGTTAATCATGCTCGACGATGTGGAAATCGCTACGGGCGATTTGGATAATATTCCGGCTGAAACCATCGAAAGCTTCTCTATTTTGAAGGATGCGTCTGCCACGGCCATCTACGGTGCGCGTGGAGCCAACGGGGTGATGCTTATCACTACCAAGAAAGGACAGGAAAATTCGAAAACCCGTATTAACATCACATTGGAAAATTCGTTCAACAAACCGGTGAATTTCCCTGAGTTTGTCGATGGGGCTACTTGGATGGAAATGTACAATGAGGCCGAACTCACTCGTAATAAGGCTTTGAGAGAAGGACGGTATAGCCGGGCGCAAATCGAGGGAACCCGTTCGGGTGTTAATCCGTACGTTTATCCGGATGTGGATTGGAAAAAATTGATATTTAAGGATTTCGCAATGAATCAACGTGCAAATATCAATATTTCGGGTGGCGGTCAGAAAGTAACTTATTACATGAGTTTGAATGTGAACCACGATACCGGTTTACTGGATTCGCCTAAAGTCTATTCCTGGAATAACAATATCAATAACATGGCGTATAATTTCCAAAATAACATCTCGGTAAAGGTAACGCCAACCACGACGATCGATTTGAACATGAACACGCAGATTCGTAATAACCGTGGGCCCAATAACTCGGTAGACGAATTGTTTAAAATGATATTGGAGGCCAACCCCATTAACTTTCCGGCTGTGTTTCCCGCGCAGGAAGGCGATCAGTATGTGAGATACGGTAACTCCATTCTTACAGCCAATTACACCAGAAGAAGCCCCTATGCGTATATGGCTACCACTTTCAAACAAGTCGACTCGAATATGCTGCATACCACACTGAAGATTAAGCAAGACTTGAACTTTATAACCAAAGGGTTGAGCGTAAACGCATTGATAAACTTCAAAAACTGGTCGAGCTCTTCTTATAACAGAACGATAGAACCCTATTATTATCGGGTAAAAGACGGTTCTTACGACCCGAAGAATCCCGTTGCATACGAATTGGAACGTTTGGGCACTTCCGGCACCCAATACATTAAAGAGTCCGAAATAAGCAAGTCCGGCGACCGCACTATCTTCATGCAGTTTCAGGTGAATTATGCGCGCCAGTTCGGAAAGCATAGTATCGGCGGTATGCTGATGTATATGCAGCGCGATTTTAAAAAAGACGTGCTTCCTAATCGTAATCAGGGATTTTCCGGTCGTTTCACTTATGATTACGATTCACGTTATCTGTTCGAATTTAATTTCGGTTATAACGGTACGGAACGGTTAGCGAAAGGAGAGCGGTTT
>DBGBSM010000421.1:0-7499 GCA_048468815.1 Parabacteroides sp. | reverse complement strand
GATAGCCGACCCGCCCCAGATAATCTTTTTCAGGATGGGTTCGAATGTAACAGGATAGAGATTCATATTCCTTATTTTGTTGATTTATCCGATTTGTTTTTGGTTGTTGTCCGTTTGGCGGAAGCCGGCTTTTTAGCCGTTTCCGCTTTAGCCTTCGGAGCCGTTTTCTTAGCTGTTTCCGTTTTGGCCTTCGCCGTTGCTTTTTTTGCGGTTGCCTTGGCTTTCGGCGCCGGCGCTTCCGGTGCGGCGGCTACTTCGGATGTGACAGCGGATGCAGCCTTCGGTTCTTTTGCTTTTTTTGAACCGGCGGTTTTTGCCTGGGCGCCCTTTACTTTTCGTAGTACCATCGCCGAACGCGCCGGGAGGTAAAGCTTGAGCCATTCTTTCTTTTCCGGTTTGTACAGCTCGTCGTACTGCGTGAAGTGGCGGATAGAGTCGTCGTTCAGGTTGAATCCGCCGAAACGCGCCGCGTCGGTGTTCAGTACGATTTCGTATTCGCCCGCCGGTACCAGGAATCCGTAATCGGTAAACGACTGCGAGGGGTTGAAGTTAAAGATGAACACCAGGTCTTCGCGCATATAGGCCAGTACCTGGTCGCCATCATTGTCCCATACTTTCAGGATGGGCGTTTTCTCGAATCCTTTGATGCTTTTGATCAGTTCGATCATTTCCCGGTCGAAATCGCCCAAGAAGTGGTACTTCAGGTTCATGTTGTCTACCAAGTCCCACTGGCGGCGTGCGTATTTATACGACCAGCCGTTGCCTTCGCGCGGAAAATCGATCCATTCGGGATGTCCGAACTCGTTCCCCATAAAGTTGAGGTATCCGCCGTTGATGGTCGAGGCGGTAACCAGGCGTATCATTTTGTGGAGCGCCATGCCGCGATCCACCATGAAGTTGCGGTCGTCGGCCGACATATGCCAGTACATTTCGGCGTCGATGAGCCGGAATATTATGGTTTTGTCGCCCACCAGCGCCTGGTCGTGGCTTTCGGCGTAGCTTACGGTTTTCTCGTCGGCGCGCCGGTTGGTGGTTTCCCACCAAATCGACGACGGCTTCCAGTCTTCGTCTTTCTTTTCCTTGATGGTTTTGATCCAGTAATCCGGAATGTTCATCGCCATCCGGTAATCGAATCCGTAACCGCCGTCTTCGGTTTTGGCGGCCAGTCCCGGCATCCCGCTCACTTCTTCCGCAATGGTAATGGCATGGGGGTTCACCTGGTGTATTACGTTATTGGCCAGCGTGAGGTAAGCGATGGCGTCGCCGTCTTGGTGGCCGTTGAAGTAGTCGTCGTAGTTACAGAAAGCCTCGCCTAAGCCGTGGCTGTAATACAGCATCGACGTAACCCCGTCGAACCGGTATCCGTCGAACTTGAATTCGTCGAGCCAGTATTTGCAGTTCGAGAGCAGGAAATGCAGTACTTCGTTTTTTCCGTAATCGAAACACAGCGAATCCCATGCCGGGTGTTCCCGGCGGTCGTTGCAGTGGAAATACTGGTTGTACGAGCCGTCGAACCTTCCCAATCCTTCCACTTCGTTCTTTACGGCATGCGAGTGTACGATGTCCATAATCACAGCGATGCCCATGCCGTGCGCCGTATCGATCAATTCTTTCAGTTCTTCCGGCGTTCCGAAACGCGACGACGGAGCGAAGAAACTGGATACATGGTATCCGAAAGAGCCGTAATACGGGTGTTCCTGGATGGCCATAATCTGGATAGCGTTGTATCCGTCTTTGGCGATACGGGGAAGAATGTTATCTTTAAATTCCGTATACGAGCTTACTTTTTCTTCGTTGCCCGACATGCCGATGTGGCATTCGTAAATCAACAGAGGCTCGGTATCGGGTTTGAACCGGGTGTTCTTGAATGTATAAGGTGTGGCCGGGTTCCATACCTGGGCGCTGAAAATCTTGGTTTGCTCGTCTTGTATTACCCGTCGGCACCAGGCCGGGATACGTTCGCCGCAACCGCCTTCCCACTCTACGAGCAATTTATACAAATCGCCGTGGTGCAGCGCGTCTTCGTCGAGCCGGATTTCCCAGTTTCCGTTATCTATCCGGGTAAAGCGGTATTTTTCGTCTTTTTGCCATCCGTTGAAATCGCCGATCATGTAAATCGCTGTGGCGTTCGGGGCCCATTCCCGCAAAACCCATCCGTCGGACGTTTTATGCAGCCCGAAATAAAGGTAACCGTCGGCAAATTCGCTTAAGGTTATTTTACCTTGGTTGGTCAACTGGTTTTCTTTCTCTTTGGCGTAGCGGTAACGACCCTCGATAGCGGCTTCGTAGGGTGCGAGCCACGGGTCGTTTTTAATTAAATTCAATGCCTTCATATTCGAATGAATTGATTGGTTGGTTCGCAAAGATAAAAAGAAAAACGTATATACGGCTTTATATTTTGACGGATTTCGCTATATTTGCTTCTGATAAGCGAAGATAGGCTGTACTTCAGCCTAACCGGGCGCGCTTGTTTTTGTGTTCGTTCGGTTTGCACGGTCTTTGTTTCGAAAGAGTAAAACGGAGATAAAGTGTACCTTCGGGATAAAATCCGACAAGATGAGTAAAGGAGCAAAGAGCATTACTTTTTATTTGTTGATGATCGGCGTGTTCGGATCGTTGATGTACTTTATCGCCAAGCAAGGCGAAGGGCATCAGGTAACCGATGCCGCGTCGGCCGCTTACCATGCTCCTAAAAATATGCAGGAAGGTTTCTTATTATTTAAGGAATTGCTGGTGCATCATGTGGAGTCTACCATCGGAATCTTGTTGCTACAGAT
The DNA here is from genome assembly GCA_048468815.1 of Parabacteroides sp. Taxonomy (GTDB): domain Bacteria; phylum Bacteroidota; class Bacteroidia; order Bacteroidales; family Tannerellaceae; genus Parabacteroides_B. Next base: position 4,722 of record DBGBSM010000421.1, on the reverse strand, counting down.
TATCGCCATTCTGGTAACGGCCCGTATTTTCGGCTGGATTTTCTTAAAACTGGGGCAACCTACCGTTATCGGCGAGATTGTGGCGGGAATCGTGCTCGGCCCTTCCGTGCTCGGGCATCTGTTGCCCGAGGTGTCGGGTTTCCTGTTCCGGCCCGAGTCGCTCGCCAATATCAATATATTGAGCGAAATCGGGTTGATTCTGTTTATGTTCGCCATCGGTATGGAGCTCGATATCACCGAAGTGCGGAAAAAACTGAAAGAAACCATTCTCATCAGCCATACCAGTACGGTGGTGCCCTTCTTTTTCGGAATGCTTACCGCCTATTTCGTGTACGATACATACGCCGATAAAGGCACGCCTTTCCTTTCGTTCGCTTTGTTTGTAGGGATTGCCATGAGCATCACCGCTTTTCCGGTGCTGGCCCGGATTATCCAGGAAAAAGGGCTTACCCGCTCGCATTTGGGCACCATTTCGTTAGCGAGCGCTGCCAACGGCGATATTACCGCCTGGTGTTTGCTGGCCGTCGTGGTGGCGATTGCGCAAGCCGGGTCCATGCTGAGCGCTACCTATAATATTTTATTCTCGGCGGCTTACGTACTGGTGATGTTCCTGTTAGTGCGACCGTTTTTACGGGTCGTAGGGCATTTGTATCATAACAAGGAGGTGATAAGCAAAGGGTTGGTAGCCCTCATGTTCTTGTTGTTGCTTATCTCGGCTTACCTGACGGAAATTTTGGGGTTGCATGCCTTGTTCGGCGCTTTTATCGCCGGCGTGGTGATGCCTTCGAACGTGAAGTTCCGGAAAATCATGACGGAGAAGGTAGAAGACGTTTCGCTGTCGTTACTGCTCCCGTTGTTCTTCGTATCCACCGGGCTGCGTACGGAAATCGGGCTGCTCAATACCCCCGAATTATGGGGATTGTGCGCCGTATTTATCTTGGTGGCCATTGCCGGTAAGTTCGGAGGAGCGCTTTTTTCTGCCCGTTTCGCGGGCGAAAGCTGGAAAGACAGTTTATATATCGGCGCATTGATGAATACCCGCGGACTGATGGAACTCGTGGTGCTTACCATCGGGTACGAAATGCATATCCTTCCCCCTTCCGTATTCGTTATGCTGGTGTTGATGACGTTGGTAACTACCTTTATGACTACTCCGCTGGTATCGTTTATCGACTTTTGTTTCCGTACCCGCGATAAGCTGAAAACGGGTCGTCGGGCAGTGGCTGCGGGCGTATTCAAGGTATTGCTCTCGTTCGGCCGCGCCGGGAACGGCCAGGTAATGCTCGATGTGGCGAGCCAGATGTTCGGCAAAGCGCCGGGCAAGTTGGATATAACGGCGCTCCACCTGACGGTGGGGTCGGATGTAAATCCGCTCCATACCGAAAATTTCGAGGAAGTGAGCTTCCGCCCCATTATCCAGGAGGCCAGGAAACTGGATGTGCCCATTACCACCCGGTATGCCGTATCGACCGATGCCGGGCAGGACATCGTGAATATCGTGAACAAGGAAGGCTTCGATTTTTTACTGGTCGGCGCCGCCCTTTCGCTCTCCGACATCCCTACCGACATCGAGGCTACACAGTATAAAAATACGGTATACGAACGGTATTTCAGGCACCTCAAAGCGCCTCGTTCGTGGTTCTATCCCGGAAACTTGCTGAAAGATAAAACCAAGATGTTTATCGAGCAGACGAAATGCGCCGTAGGAGTATTCGTGAACCGCGGCTTTGTTAAAGCTACCAATATTCTGGTGCCTGTAGCCGATGCCGACGATTTGTTTTTGGTGGAATATGTGCGGAATTTACAAAAGTCTACCCACGGAAACGTCACGTTTTTGTATGGTGCGGAAAGTGCCGGAAACGGCGACATCGCAGAGTTGCTTACCGGATATGCTGCCGGCGAAAAAAAAGTTACGCTGTTGGCCGACGTGCCGTTTACGGCCGGCTTGCTTTCGCAGTATAACTTCATGCTGATAAGTTACCCTACCTGGAACGCCATTTCCGACCACCGCAAAGAGGCGTTGCAAAGCATGCCTTCTACCCTGATTTTAAGTAAGAAAAAAGCGGAGTAACACGAGTAAAAAGCTAACTGGAAAAAATACGAATGGAAAAAGAGAATCGAACCCACGAAAGAATAGTGCAAAGTAAGATTTCCGTCAAGACGATGCTGGTAGGTATACTCAACGCCGGTTGTTGTCTTCTCCTCGCTTGGTTTATATATTATGTGCTCGGAGGCCGCGATACGGAAAATGCGTATGCTAACTGGTGGCTCGACTTCCTTCTTCCCACCCTGTTTATCGTAGTGGTGTGCTTGGTATGCCTGGTTGTGATGCTTTACAACCTCCTTTGTTTCCATTACCGGGTCGCTATCGACCGGTCGCTGCGTACGATGACCCGCTTTTGTTTGCTGAGTCCTAAGGGTGTAACGCTGAAACTCGATGAGTATGCAGGCTATTACGTCGCAACCCGGACCACCCGGGGCATGTTCGACGGACATCTGTTCAGAGCCCGGCAGGAAATATGCTATCTGGTCGATTCCCAAGACTGTATTTATCAGGTAATGAGTAGCGGCGCTTATCGGAATTACCAGGAATTGAAAGAGGCGTTGGGCTTGCCGGAACTAACGGAATAGAAATAGAAAACAGGCTATATGATTGAAAAGAAAACACGCATCCGGATAGTAGCCGTCGCTTTGTTGCTGTTCTTTACCCTTCCGCACCTGTGCCGTTCACAAAAAACCAATGAACCGCCTCGCTGGTTGAAACCGATGCTTGTGAACTCTCGCTCGGTTCCGGCGGATGGCGAAGAACTGTTAAGCCGGGATTTTTCGTCCGTCCTGGCCGATAAGCGTACCGGTTTTATCGGATATATCGGCCAGGATTATTACAAAATGGATATTTGTTTCCGTACGGTAACGAAAGAGTCGGATACGAGCTACCGGATCACAGGCTGGTCGAAAGTCAGAGCGAACGTATGTAATTTTGCCGGTTCCGTCCGGATTACGGATGTCAGGGAATTGAACGAACCGGAGTATGGATCGGACGATTTCATGAAAGGGCGGATAAAGCGACAAGGGGTTTGTATCGGTCGTTATCGTTTGGAGGAAAGCCGTCAGCAAAAGGGGAGCGGGGTGTTTTCCGGCACTTCGGTGTTTCGTTGGTACATCGACGAAACTGACCGGTTGCATTACGACGATGTAAACGAGGACGCCGACGACTATGCCAACAATCAGTTTGCCGGAACCTGGAAAAGCTATGCCACGGGAAAGGGAAAAAAGTGTGCCTGGGGACAGTTCCGGATTCCGGATAGCGGCGACCTGGATATAGGCGCCGCTGAATTTTCGGTTAATCCTGCGTATGCCGCTAACGGGTGGATTGAAGGCGCCAGTTCTTCGGGGCGGCCCGACGAGCGTATTTCCGAATACGGTTGTATGCCTCCGGAGGCGGTAAATACTTCTTATAAGGTGATCGGTAAAGAGGCGGGAGCCTATTACTGCCTGTCGATAAACGGCAAAGAATACCGGATTCCGGATATGATGGATTATGGCGATCCGGATTTGAAAGTGTACACCCGTAACGGCTCTACGGTACTTTTAGTCGGATTGATCGACTTGTATGCCTCCGTTTACTTCGTTTATCATTTCCGGGAAGGTGTGTTAACGCGGCTAGGACAAATAGATATAGACCAACCGGCCGACGTGGAAGAGAGCGGCGTGCGAACAATTTCTTTTCGAGTTACCCGGGAAAACGACAAGCTGGTGGTGAAAAGCTACCTCGACGAGGCCGGCGCAAGTAAAAACGAATTCCCGTTAAACGGCTTTACAAACACGAAAAAATAAAAAAGTGAAAATAAAAATATACCTTATCTTTCTTTGTGCCGGATTCGTTGCCTGCCAGGCGGCAGCACAGGTTAACGAGTATGAGTTCTCCCGGTTATCGGTCGGCTACGACCCGCTGAGATATACGCTCGACAGCGAAGGCAAACAGCCCTTGGAAGGCAAATGCCGCATCGTTTATCCCGGTAACGAGGGTGAGTGGGAAGAGTGCGAATTCAGGAACGGCAAACGGCATGGTACTTTTCTTTATTTCCTGGAGCATACGCTCCGGACAAAAGGAGCATACCGCGACGGGCTGGCAGCGGATGTTTTTTACGATTACGATTCGGACGGTAAAACGTTGAAAAGGGAGGCTTCGTATCAAGCCGGCGAGCTGAACGGTGTTGATAAAGTATACTGCTCCGGCGGCAAACTCCGGAGCGAAACGGGGTATGCGATGGGACAGAAAGACGGCGTTGACCGGACTTATGATTGTGAAACCGGCAAAATCACCCTCGAACAACATTACGAAGGCGGAGAGTTGCACGGCAAAAGCCTTTCGTATCTGTCATCCTCCGACGGAAAGGATGCGATTGAACGGACGGTGTATAAAAGGGGCCGGCAAAACGGAGAATACTCCGTTATTTTCCTCGACGGAACCGTTCGTGAAGCCGGCTATTTCGAAAACGGGCGAAAAAGCGGCGAGTGGTTAACGCGGGATGTCGGGAATAATAAAACAGGCATGAGAAGAATATATGAAGGCGAAATGATTGTGGAGCAAGAGGATATAGACGATTTCGACGAGTATGTCCGTGAACACCGGCCGGAATTGGAAGGCTTGGAATGGTAGCTGTAAACGATTCTTACCAACCTGTTACCGGCGACTATTCACAGTCGCCGTTCCGGATG
>DBGBSM010000420.1:0-2102 GCA_048468815.1 Parabacteroides sp. | reverse complement strand
TTCTGCCACATCGATCATGGTGTCATACGCGTCGGCTCGCATCTTTTCCTGGTAAAGAGCCAGTTTGGCTTCCTTTAACTCCTGTCTCAGACGCTTGATTTCTTCTGATTCCTCACTCTGGGGCGCTTTTTCTTTCTTCATAGGTGATTCATTTTTGTCGATGCCTACAAATTTACGAATCCAATAGTCCAATGTACACTGTTGGAGGATAGAATATTTTTTGCACAAGGCACGTTTACTGATCCCACCTGCTACATACTCTTTTACTACTGCTATACGGAAACTGTCCGTATATTTTCGATAAACTCGTTTTTCTTTACACATTTTTGTTCTTACATGGTGTAAACTTTTTTCCGTACAAGTCACGGCTTACTTTTTCCGTGCGAGGAGTTGACCGGTTGCCATCAAACGAAAATTATCCGAAAGCTCCGTGGGGAAACATCCCGCCCTAACGCGGGGAAAGCAAAAACCGGCAGCCAGTTTCTCGACAAAAGAAATTTTCGTAACGTACTACGAAAACAGCCTGAAAAGATAGCATTCTTTTCAGGCTGTTCTATCCTGTCCAGGGGACTCTTTATCCGGCCCTGTTTTAACTCCGAACGAATCGTTCCGGATAAAAAGATATTCGCTTTACAGCGGTTGCACGGGGATGCAAATATCGACTATGTGTTTTTTCTCGGGATGCTCGTCGAAGTTGTTGAGATACATTTCATAATGATACCCGTCGACCGAAACGAATCCGCGGTCGGCAATCAGTTTGCACATCGACGCCCAGGCATCGCCGAACTCTTCCATCGCGATTTCGAAACGACCTACCGCGTATTTACCTCCCGGAATCGTGTATTTCCCGATTTCGCCATCCGTTTTTACGTCTTCGTCCACCACTAAAAAAGCGTCCGATTGCAGCTTGTCGACCGGGGTAATAGCCGGGTCGTCGAGGTAAGCCGCTCCGAAACGCGGAGCTTCCTTTACCAGCCCTCTCGGATAAGCCCATTGCATCAACCGCTGGAACGCTTCGCCCATTTCGTTATATGCACCCCGGTGGCGTGCATAGATTACGTGCTTTTCTTCCAGCGTTTTCACTTCGAATGTACAGTTCATTGTTTTTTCTCCTATTTTTATTGTTTTACAGGGGCAAAAGTAATGGGTGTACGTATAAGGTGCTTCTCTTTTACTGCTATCCGATTGATTATTCTTGCTATTTCGTTCACTGTTCCTGCTACGGTATTGCTGGGGCGTGATGCCGAAGCGGCGCTTGAAATTGCGACAAAAAAGGGCGGTGGAGCTAAAACCGGCGCTGACGGCAATCTCGGCAATCAATACATCGTTGCCTCGCAGCAATTGCCTGCCGGCTTTTTCCAACCGGAGGCGGAGGATGTATTTCGCAACCGTTTCTCCTACTTCGGCTCGGAATACCCGGTGGAAATGGTACTCGGACAAGCCGGCTACCGACGCTAATTTTTCAACCGGTAACGGACTGTCGATATGGTGGGTGATATAATCGATTACCTTATTTATTTTCTTTGTGTATTCCATGCGGTAAAGGTAGAAAAAAACAAATCTATTTCGCGGGCTCCTCCGTTAAAGGCTTTTTATTACCCGTAATTATCTCGAACAAAGGAATAACCCAAAGAACCGGAATATAAGAAAGCCGCTTCAACCAGGCAGTGCCGTACGCAGCGTAATAAGCTGTGAAATACAGGTAAAGCAGGCTGTAAATTAGTACTGTAGCCAGCATCGCACTGATTAGCATCCCATCTATCCGCCCTGCGATAGGGAACCTTCCGCCTAAAACGGACATTCCCATGAACAGGACCAGCAAGGGAATCGAGGCAACCCAATACATGAACGCCCGGCTGAGGAACCGGGATAATTTGGTACCGGTTACCGGTGCCGACAGCGAGCCGAGCCACAATTGCAGGAAAAGTACCGGCATAAGCGCCACGACTAAAGGTAAATGCGAAAAGAAATAACCGAGCACGTATCCTCCTGCGGCCAGCTTGTATTTTCTTTCTGCCGCAAATATCGCCGTAAGCGACAGCGAAACCGGATGAAAAAAGAAAATAAACCCTGTATCTGTTCCCCGGAACAAGCATAAATAG
>DBGBSM010000419.1:0-2869 GCA_048468815.1 Parabacteroides sp. | reverse complement strand
ACGCTGTTTGAGCGAAGCGAGTTCGGGGCTTTTAGCGAACGAAGGACGGGATGTAGCGAGAGTGAGGTGAGCCCTTGAACTTTTTTTGCTTCGTTTTTTTCTTTCAAGAGAAAAAAATGAAGGCCCGCCGTGGCAACGGCCTAAAGCTGCCCTTCGCGGTGAGCGAAAAGAAAGCGCCGTTTTCTTTCTTCGTTTCTTTCGAAAAAGAAACGAAGCCGTCGGCAGACGCCCTTGCGGCAAGCGAAAAAGCAGCTTCCCTTCCCCCTTTTCCGTATCGGGGATGAGCCGGTTCGTATCCGGTGATTTTCTAAGCCGGTTAAGTGGCCTCCGGTAGAGCGCCATCGCCCTTCCGGCCCTTCGTTTCTTTCCGGTACGCGGTTTTTCCCTTCCTGGCCCGGCGCGATATATTGAGGCAAAACACCCTGGTGCAAAGAATCTTTCCTATCTTTGTATCTTTATTATAAACCTTAATATGAGCAAGCAATGGAAACGAATTCCCAACTTGATCTTGCCTTTAATTTCATTCAATATACAGGCAACAATCTTTTTTTAACGGGAAAAGCCGGAACAGGAAAGACTACCTTTTTGCGGAATCTGAAGGCCCTTTCGCCTAAACGGATGGTGGTAACGGCGCCTACCGGGGTAGCCGCTATCAATGCGGGAGGAGTCACCCTGCATTCTTTTTTTCAGTTGCCGTTCGGTCCGTACATACCGGGAGGTACGTCGGAAGAACCGCAGCAGCCGGCGTTGAAAAGGCATGTCAATAAGTTCAGCAAGGAGAAAATCAATATCCTCCGCAGCCTCGACTTGTTAGTGATAGACGAAATCAGCATGGTGCGCGCCGATATACTGGATGCGGTGAGCGACGTGCTGCGCCGTTTCAAAGACCGCAACAAACCTTTCGGCGGCGTGCAGCTCCTGCTGATAGGCGACTTGCAGCAATTGGCGCCCGTAGTGAAAGACGACGAGTGGGAACTGCTCCGGGAACATTATTCCTCGGTATACTTCTTCGAGAGCAAGGCGCTCAAGGAAAGTACATACCGCTGCATCGAGCTGACCAAGGTATACCGCCAGGCCGACGAGGCTTTTATCACCCTCCTGAACCGCATCCGCGATAACAAAGTGGATGCCTCGGTACTGGCGCGCCTCAACGAGCGGTATCTTCCCGGATTCCGGCCGGCGTCGGACGACGGGTACATTACGCTCACCACCCATAATTACATAGCCCAGCAAATCAATAATTCCCGGCTGGCGGAACTGCCCGGCCGCATCTATACCTTCCTGGCGAAAACCGAAGGCGAGTTTCCGGCTTTTTCGTTTCCTACCGACGAGCAACTGCAACTCAAAAACGGGGCGCAGGTGATGTTCGTCAAGAACGACTCGTCCGGAAACCACCGGTATTTCAACGGGAAAATCGGCATCGTTACCTGGCTCGACGTCGACCGCATCCGGGTGCGTTGCGCCGGCGAAACGGAAGAGATTACCGTGGAACGCGAAGAGTGGAAAAACGTGAAATACACCATCGACAAGGCTACCCGGGAGATTACCGAAACCGTGGAGGGTACTTTCTCGCAGTATCCGCTTAAAACGGCCTGGGCCATCACGATACATAAAAGCCAGGGGCTTACGTTCGAGAAGGCGATTATCGACGCTTCGGCCGCTTTTTCGCACGGACAGGTGTACGTGGCGTTGAGCCGCTGTAAAACGCTGGAAGGAATCGTGCTCAGTTCGCCTATCCGGCTCAGCTCGGTGATAAAAGACGATATGGTGCAGTCGTTTGCCGACTATGTGGAGCAGCACCAACCCGACAACAGGCAGTTTTGCCTGGCCCGGAAGCAATATTACCTGGCGCTGCTGGCCGATTTGTTCGATTACGACGGTATTTTGCGAAACCTGGCTTACGTGTCGCGCCTGTATTACGAACACCTTCACCGGTTGTACCCCGAGCTCGCCGCCCGTTACGGCGAGGCGGTTCCGGTTTGCCGCGAGCATCTTTCGCAGGTAGGGGTGCGTTTCCGCAATCAGTTGCAACGGATGGCGGAGGAGAGCGTCGCGTGTGAAAGCGATGCGGCTATCCGGGAGCGGGTGGTGAAGGGGGTGGTTTATTTCCGGGAAAAGATTGCGGAAATCTTGTCGCCGCTAGCGGAAAGCGAAGACCCGGAAATCGATAACAAGGAGGTGCGGAAGACGATAGAGAAAGCGTTGCAGTCGTTTCGCCGCGACGTTACGGTAAAGATGCAGTTGCTCGAGGTCTGTGCCGACGGATTCGATATGCAGGTGTATTTATCGGCGCGTGCCCGGGCGACCGTGGAGCTTCCGAAGCAGAAAGCGAAGAAGGAGCCGCAGGAGAAGAAGACGGAGGTGGCGGCCGATATTGTGCATCCGGAACTGTACGAGGCGTTGCGCCGCTGGCGGAACGAGCGGGCGGCCGAGGCGGGCTTGCCGCCGTATGTGATTTTGCAGCAGAAAGCGTTGTTGGGGATTGCCAACACGTTGCCTTCGGGCAGCAAGGAGCTGCTGGCGGTGCCGGGGGTGGGGAAGAAGGTGATCGAGAAGTACGGGGTGCGGTTGCTGGAGATTGTGGATCGGTACCGGTTCGGGGAGGGTGGTTCTTTTTAAAAAGAACACTTGAAGAAAAGGTTGTTTTATGCATGAAGGTTGGTCTTTGCCTTGACAGGCGGTGTTGGCTGTTGCCACGGCGGGGTTTTTCGCTTACCGCAAAGGTCTGTTTTCGGCCGTTGCCACGGCAGGCCTTCATTTCTTTGGCTTGAACCAAAGAAACGAAGCAAAGAAAGTTCAAGGGCTACGTCCGCTTCGCTACATCCCGGCTTTCGCTCGCTAAAAGCCCCGAACTCGCTTTCTTTTAGAA
>DBGBSM010000418.1:0-3327 GCA_048468815.1 Parabacteroides sp. | reverse complement strand
ATGTAATTCTACCCGTTCCGCAAGACGTAATCGATTCGTTCGGCGGTAAAATCGCCCAGAATCCTCTTTGGGGCAATTGATGTTTAACTGTAAAAAATAAGAAAATGAAAATGTATTTGCTTTTAATCGCTTTATATACATGCGTGGCCGTATCGTGCACCAAGGAACTCGGCCTGGCCGGGAAATACGATAACACGGAAAGTAGCGTGGTACCCGACGAGTCGGAGAATTACAACCCCGGAACGGTGGGCGAATGGGATCAGTTTACCTTGAGCGAAAAATCGGTCGTTGCGCAGAACGGCGTCGACATGCAGGGATATTGGCCCGACGGGAAACTCAGCGTATTGCCGATGTCGGAAGGACGGTATATGTGTTTCTGGGGTGAAAAGTACTCGTACCGAACGGTGGCCGATACGCCGTACCCCGAAGAACATATCGCTTCGCTGAAAGCCGGCAACCGGGTTTTCGGCCAGGGGATTAACGACGTACCCGGCTTTAGCGACGGCGGCGGATGGCTTATCGGGGTGCATCCGCTCGACGACGGCCGCCTGGCCGGTTTTTTCCATGCCGAAAGCCATTGGAGCGGCGACAGCGAAGGGCGCGCCTATAAAAGTATCGGCGTGGCCTATTCGTCCGACGGCGGTGTTACCTGGACGGAGGGCGAGAAAATACTGAATGTAAATTATCCGAAACCCCAGGCGCCTGCCTGGTCGGGGTTGGGTGACGGATGCGTGGTATATAACCCGCAAAGGAAAGAATATATCTGTTATTACTCGGCCAACGACGGGACGGATTACAAAATCTGTATGGCGGCCTCCGGCGATGCGGCCGGCGCGAGCGGTACGTGGAAGAAATGGGACGGCACCGAATTTACGGGCATCGGTTACGATGCCGCTACAGGGGCGGGTTCGGCGGATGTGTCGATAGACGCTCTCCGGCCGGTTGCGGGCGCCAACCCTACGGTGATGTGGAACAATTACCTCAAAAAATGGGTGATGGTGTATGCCAGTTGGACGAAAGCGCTTATCTTATCGTCGAGCGACGACGGCATAACCTGGAGCGAACCGATGGAAATCGTGGGTTCGCAAACCGGTGAAACCGCCGGCTACCCCAACCTGATAGGCCGCAACGGCGACGCGGAAGGCGCCGCAACCGTACATTTGTATTATGCGGGCAACCAGCAACCGAACGGAATCCGGGAGCTGGCGCACCGGGTACTCACTTATAAATAAGTCATGAAAAAGATTGTATGGGTTTTATACCCCCTGCTATGGGTTACGGCGGCGTTTGCCGCCGGGCCCGAACCCGTTACGGTGATACCGGTAGGGTTGCAGACGGGAACCGCCGATTATACCCCGGCGGTGCGAAACGCCATCGAGTCGTGCCCCGGCGGGAATATCCGGTTGGAGTTCGCTTCCGGTACGTATCATTTTTATCCCGAGAAAGCGCCGGGCCGGTACCTGGCCGTTTCGAACAACGACAACGGGTACAAGCGCATCGTTTTCGATTTCGCGAACGCCTCGCAGGTTACTGTGCGGGGGGATGGCGCCACCTTCGTATTCCACGGGCAGTTGGTTCCGTTTTGTTTCACCGGATGTAAGCAGGTGGAAGTTTCGGGCATACGCATCGACTACGATTATCCGTTCGTATTCGAGGGTACGGTAATCGGGTCGGACCCGGCGGAGAAGAGCTTCACGCTGCGGGTGCATCCCGATAACCCGTACCGGATTAAAGGGAAACGGTTCTTTTTCAAAGGTTACGACTGGGAGTCGGCGCTCGGCGAAAATATCGTGTTCGACCCGTCGACCCGCCGCCCCGTTTACCATACTTCGCTTTACGAGCATCCCTATACGCGGGCCGGGTTACAGGCCGAAGAGCTGTCGCCCGGCATCGTACGGTTTACCGGGGTGGCCTCGGCCGATGTGCCGCCGGCCGGCACGGTTTACACCGATAAAGGGCCGCATGGCGAAAACCGGCGCTTCCCGGGATTCATTGTACAACATTGTTCGGGCGTACTGGTGCGGAACGTAACCGTGTACCGGTCGGGGGCGATGGCTTTTGTGGCGGAGCGGTCGGAGAATTTGCGGCTCGATGCGTTCGACGTATGCGTGCGCGAAGGCTCCGGACGGATGATTTCCGCCTCGGCGGATGCCACCCACTTCGTAGGGTGCAAGGGGAGTATCGTACTGGAAAACTGTCGTTTCGAAAGTATGCTCGACGATGCGTCGAACGTGCACGGAACGTATATGAAAGTAGTCGATTTTATCGACAGCCATACGGTAGGCGTACAATTCGGCCATTTCCAGCAGGAAGGGTACGACTTCGGCTCGCCCGGCGATTCCGTGGCGTTCGTCGACCGCTCCGGCCTCGGAATATTGGCTAAGGGTGGTTTGTGCCGCATCCTGAAAACGAACGAGAATTATTACCGCATCACCACTGACGCGGATTTAACGCCTTTCCGGGATAAAAAGCTGAGTATCGCTAATTTGTCCGACAATCCGGCCGTGCATGTAACGAACTGCTCGGTTCGCTATAACCGGGCCAGGAGCTTGCTTATTTCCACTTCCGCTCCGGTGCTCGTAGAGAACAGTTATTTTTCGTCGATGATGGCGGGCATTCGTATTTGCGGCGATGCGAATTACTGGTTCGAGTCGGGGCCGGTTCGCGAGGCGGTGATCCGGAATAACACGTTCGAGGAAGTAGGTATCGGCGGCCATGCGCCGCAGGCGGTTTTGCAGGTCGATCCGGTTATCCCGTCGGAAGCGCGCGGCCGGGGATATTATCACGGAACAGTACGGTTCGAGAATAACGTGGTGCGTACGTTCGATGCGCAACTCATTTACGGGTTGAGCATCGACAGCCTGGTTATCCGGAACAACCGGTTTATCGGCACCGGCCGCTACCGGCCGCTCTTCCCGGATTTGTCGGTAATCGACGTGCAATATTGCCGGAACTTGCTTATCGAAAACAACGATTACGGGCGCTGGAGCGAAGGAGCCACTATCAGCGTTAAAGCGTGCCTTTCGCCGGTTATCCGGCACGAAAGGAAACTGCCGGTCGTAGCGAATCCGAACAAATACTTTTACCAGCATTAGCCGGCACCGGGCTTCGAATGGGCGAAAGTACGGAACGACTCCGCTCGTTCCGTACTTTTTTATAGTGCGTTTGGTAAACGTTGCGGATGACCAGGGGTGTTTTTTTACGGCTGCCGGCAGGAGCCGCTCATACCTCTCCCGGTGTAAGCAGGATAAGTAAGGTGTGTTTTTTGCTTTTCCGGTAACCGGGCTGCTGCTGCTTCCTTCCGGTTTCGGCTGGGAGCGTAAAGGT
>DBGBSM010000417.1:0-2452 GCA_048468815.1 Parabacteroides sp. | reverse complement strand
ATTTAACAATAATATTTCTGATTTATGCAGCGATTCGGATTTAAAACGCATCTTCCTTTACAAACACTCAATAAAAACTTTGAGATATGGAAAGGAAATGTATGCCTGCAGGCAAATGGGTATGCGGCACGATATTTTGTTTAACGGTAATAACGATTCTCGCATGCGAGGAAGAGAATGTAAGCGATTCCGTCGACGCGGGACTCACCGCATATGCCACCCATATACTGAAAGGAACAGTAGTAGACGATACTACCGATGCGCCTTTATCGGAACATATCCGTATCGTTATCGAGCCGGAAGGTATGACGCACCAAGATACGCTCAAGCACATTAACGAAGACGGAACATTCCGGTTCCAATATGATTGGGCGAGCGCTTCCAACTACTTTGTTACCGCCGAAGACAGTACCGAATTATACAAAAAGAAATCGGCCGAAGTAACCATCCGCATGGAAGATTGTATGAATCCGGAAGGATGGTACATGGGACGGGCCGAGAAAGCAATCGTATTAAAAATGGAAAAAGGGAAAAAATCGTGATTTTTCCCTTTCTACTCTCCTTCCTGTAAAAAACGCTGTTTCTCTTTTTCTACTCCACTGCTTTTAACTGCGCTAAGTTTCTTTTTACCAACTCCCGGTTTTTCCGGAAAGCCTGTTTTCCGTATTCGAAATCTTCCCGGTTTTCCAGGTTCAATACCCGGAATACATTTTCCAGCAACCGTCTGTTTTCCGGATAAATTACTTGCCAGTGGTGCAATATGTCGAACGACACCCGGTAAACCGACTCGACGCTTTCCGTATAAAGATAATCGGAAAGCATGGCATTTTCCGTTTTCCGGACGAACTCCCGGAACCCTTCTTCCAACAGAATTCCCGCCGGACAAGCTACCGGTACCGACTTGGTGCGTTTCGAACGGCCGTTTCCGGGAAACACTTTCCCCTGCTCCACCCAATCGGCTGCCAGCCGCTCTATATTTTTACCGAAATAAGGGTCGGCCTGGATATATTTCACCGTATCCACATTCAGAAATATCAACATCCCCGAACACATCATGCACGGCTCGAGCGTGGTTATCACATGCATCCCTTCCAAATCGGGCAACACTTTTTTTCCCAGGTAGCCCTGCATCAAGCGAACTTCCGCATGCTGGGTTTTATCTCCGCAAAGATTAATGGAGTTTTTTTCCATGAAGGCAACCGTATCCGTCCGCGCATCGTACAAAAGGGCGCCGATATTATATCCCCGGTTGGGCAACGTCCGGGGCTGCCAGTCTTTATATACTTCGGCCATAACGGCCAACGACAAAATCGTTTCTTTTTCCAGATAAGCCGACGACATGGCATTCTCCCACTGCGTGAGCGTACTCGAAGTTACGGGAACCGGTTCCTGGCATTTAAGCGATAAGGCAAACAACAATACAAAAAAACAAATCAAATAAAATCCGTTTTTGTTCATGGCACTACATAGGGGTTAAGCCCCGTTTCAATAAGGTATGCAAAGATAGGCCGCGGCCCGGGCATAAGCAGGCAAGCTTGTTTCTGCTCTCGACTTGTACTATCTTCGGTTTATTTTTCGTAACAAAGATAGTGCAAACCGAGAGCAGAAACAAAGCTCACTTTGGTTATGCCGAGGTGCAGCCTATCTTCGTTTTTATTCTTTGTAACAAAGATAGTGCAAACCGAGAGCAGAAACAAAGCTCACTTTGATTATGCCGAGGCGTAGCCTATCTTCGTTTTATTCTTTGAAGCAAATATACAAAATAATTCCCGGAAAAGTCGTTCATCGGAACGCTCCTGTACAGGAAACTATCCAAAAATTGCCTTTAAACCGGCTTCGCAGCTTTTTACCGCGGCGCTTTCCTGTACAAATAAATGGCGATAAAAGTGTATAATATATTCGGAATCCAGGCCGCGATCATCGGGCTTACGTATCCGTTGATGGCGAAAGTAGACGTTACGGTAGTAAAAAGGATATAGGAGAAACTCAGCCCCAATCCGATTCCGATATTCAGCCCCATTCCCCCTTTTATTTTCCGGGACGACAGCGACGCGCCGATTACCGTAAGGATGAAAGCCGCCATAACGGCCGCAAAACGCTTATGGTATTCTATTTCGAAACTCTTGATGTTCGCAATGCCCCGTTGCTTTTGACGGTTAATATACACCTCTAACTGAGGAGTCGTCATGGTTTCGCTATCGTTAATCGAAATCAGGAAGTCGGAAGGTACGATGGTCAAAGTAGTATCCTTGCGGGAACCCTGCGTTATATGCTCGCGCATGCCTTCGAAATCGCGGATCATGTAGTCGATAACGGTCCAGTGATAGGCCGAGTCGTATTTGATAGATTTGGCCGTAAGACGCGAAATCAGCTTTTTATCGTCGAAATGCTCCAGCGAAAAGCGGTATCCCATTTTCGAACGGTTATCGTACCGGTCGAAATACGCAATCAC
>DBGBSM010000416.1:0-11074 GCA_048468815.1 Parabacteroides sp. | reverse complement strand
ATCGAAATAAAAGTCCGGATTATAAAACCGGAATAACCGGATTGCAACCCTTAACTTTTTTCTGGGATGGAGAATCGTTAATCGTACGGTCCTCCTTATTTATTTTGTTAGAATAGTTAATAAAAGCACAATGGCGGCCCGGAAGTAGGATAGCTTGCCGGATGGCCGCTATGCCTTAGCTATGAATGGAATTTAACCAAAACCGATTTACGCATTAAAAGGAAGGCTCGTTGGGATAACGGGTCTTTTTTTGTGGTGCCGGATACTAAAAAAAGTGGGTGTGTAGGAAGAGTTCCCGCGGATTTGTCAAATTATTAGACAAGGCTGTTAAAATATTGGACAGCCTCACATCGTCTTTTTACGCTAAGATGCTTCTTTTTAATCATTTGCCGGTTTGGCATGCGTTTTGATAAAGCTTTGTCAGAATTTAATACAGAGCATATGAATATTCCGGGCATTTTTAAATTGAGTTCTTTCTTTCAGTTTTTAGGAAAGAACAAGTTGTATACTTTTATCGAAGTTTTCGGGTTGTCGGTATCCCTGATGTTCGTGATTTTGATTGCCGGCTATACCCGGCAAGAATTGTCGACCGATAGTTTTCACAAGCATAAAGACCGGCTTTATTTTTTAGCGGGAGAAAAATCGTACGGTTTTGCTTACCGGCTCGCCGACCGCATCAAAGACCGCTATCCTGAAATAGAAAAAGTTTGTCCCATGATGAACGTACTGAAAAAAGCGATGGTGCAGCTTCCGGAAAATAGAATGAATGCCGACCTGGTGTTTGCCGATTCTACCTTTTTCAACATGCTTTCGTTCGAAATTATCCAAGGGGATAAACAAGCTCCGTTGGCAGCCCGCAATTATGCCGTTATATCCGAGTCGTTCGCCCGGAAAGCGTTTCCTGGCCAAGACCCGTTGGGGAAATCGATGCGGTTGCAGGACTCTGTGAGCGTTACGGTAAATGCCGTAATGAAGGATATACGGAATTCCGTGGTTCCCTACGGCGATATTATCTTGCGTATCGATAATATAAAATACTGGAACGAGGGATTGGCGAGCGATACGTATTCCAACTACGGCATGGTGCCTATATTGGTACAAGCCGTACCCGGAGCCGATTTGAAAGCGAAGGAAAGCGATTTGCTGGCGTATCTGAAAGAAAATGTATGGATGTATCAGCACGGAAAGGAGGCCGCCGTATCTTTTGTACCGATAAAAGAGGTGTATTTTTCGCCTATCGAGGGACACGGCGGATTGTTATTGAATCAAGGAAATAAAATGTTCGTGCTGATTCTCTTTTCGGTAGGCATCCTCATATTGGTATTCGCTATTATCAATTACATCAACCTCTCGGTGGCTCAAACCGGATTCCGTGCCAAGGAAATGGCTACCCGCCGGTTACTCGGTTCTTCGCGGGGCGAACTGTTCGCCCGTTTGATTATGGAGTCTACTTTGCTTACGTTTATTTCTTTCTTTATCGGATTGCTGTTAGCCTATTTGTTTGTGCCGGCTGCCGGTAATCTGCTCGAAACGAAAATAGTCTTGTCCGGTTTGATGCAGCCGCTTTATATGGGGCTTACGCTGGTGTTGTTGGTCGTAATCGGCGGCTTGTCGGGTTTGTTGCCGGCTTGGGTTATTTCGAATGCCAAGCCGGTGGATGTGGTAAAAGGAACGTTCAGGCAACAAACCAAAATGGTATTCAGCAAGGTATTTATCACTTTCCAGAATGTAATTACCATTGCGCTGGTAACCGCTTCGCTGGTGATGGTGCTTCAAATCGACCATTTGGTGAAGGCGCCGCTGGGATATAATACGCATAACCTGATCGATGTGAATGTAATGGAGGTGATGGACGGCGATAAACAGGCCGTTTTAACCGTAGGGAACGAATGTGCGCGCCTGGCTTCGGTGAAGCGTGTAGGATACGGCCAAGGTATGCCTTTCAACGCGGGAAATAACTATTCGTATCATAAAGACGGGAAAAATATTTCATTCCAGTCGTTCGTAGGCGATAGCACCTATTTCCGGATGCTGGGGTTCGATATCCTACGCGATAATCACGTAGCCGGCGGGAATGCTTTTTTCCTGAGCCAACAGGCTTTTAAGGAATTGGAGCTCCCCGAGGATGCCGAGTCGTTTAACCTGGAGCCTTTTTTTGCGGGAAACGTGCCGATAGCCGGTATGGTGAAGGATTTCCGGATTCGAAGTATCGTAGCCGACCAGCGTCCTACCTTGTTGCGGATGCAGAAAATAGAAGAATTCCATCCTTGGAATATCGTAGTGGAAACCGCCGGCGACCCGTATAAGGCTTATGAGGAAATAAAAACGGTATACGAACGGATTACGAAGTTGGAGTTTCCCGGGAAGTTTATCGACCGGCAGATAGAGGAATCTTTTGCCCAGCAGCGCAGAACGTCGAAAATCCTTATTCTTTTTGCGTCTATTGCGATTTTATTATCGTTGCTCGGACTGATAGCCATGTCTACCTACTTTATCCAGCAGCGTTCCCGGGAGATAGCGGTGCGTAAGGTGTTCGGTTCCAGTATATCGCAGGTATTGGTACGGTTGCTGTTTACCTTTCTTAATTACGTGGTTATCGCTTTTGTCGTCGTAACGCCCCTGGTTTGGTATCTGATGCGGCAATGGTTGTCCGGATATAGCTATCGTATCGCGTTAAATCCGTGGATATTTATTTGTTCCGGCCTGTTCTGCCTGCTCCTGGCGTTCGTTACCGTTTTCTGGCAAAGCTACCGCGCGGCCGCCATGAATCCGGTGGTAAGTATCAAGACGGAATAAAAAGGAAGCGATGCCGGCGTGTGCATGGTGGCCGGGCCGGTACGAAAAAAGCCTGTAACATTCGTTACAGGCTTTTTTATTCGTGGTCCCACTTGGGCTTGAACCAAGGACTCCCTGATTATGAGTCAGGTGCTCTAACCAACTGAGCTATGGGACCTGTTCAGGGATTCAACCCCCTGAAATCGCGTGCAATATTACGGCTTTTTGCCGGAATACGCAAATTTTGCCGGTAAAACTTGGCGTTATTCTTTCGCTTCGCCGCCGAACTGCATCAGGTATGCCTTGATAAAACCGTCCAGATCACCGTCCATCACCGCTTGTACGTTCGAGGTTTGGTAATCCGTTCGATGGTCTTTTACACGACGGTCGTCGAATACGTAGCTGCGTATTTGCGAGCCCCATTCGATTTTCTTTTTCGAACCCTCTATCTTCGCCTGCTCGGCACGCCGTTTTTCCAGTTCCATTTCGTACAATTGCGAGCGCAACAGCCGCATGGCGTTTTCGCGGTTATCCAGCTGCGAACGGCTCTCCGTATTCTCGATCAGGATTTCGCGCGTTTCGCCCGTGTCCGGGTCTTTGTAATTATATCGCAAACGCACGCCGGTTTCCACCTTGTTTACGTTCTGGCCTCCTGCCCCGCCCGAACGGAATGTATCCCAGGTATAATCGGCCGGGTTGATATTGATTTCGATCGAGTCGTCGACCAGCGGAGTAACGAATACCGATGAAAACGAAGTCATCCGCTTTCCCTGCGCGTTGTAAGGCGATACCCGTACCAGGCGGTGCACCCCGTTTTCGCTTTTCAGGTAGCCGTAAGCCGTGTCGCCCTCTACCTGCATGGTAACGGTTTTGATACCCGCTTCGTCGCCATCCTGCCAGTTGGTAATCGTAACCTTGTACCCTTTCGATTCGCACCAGCGTTGGTACATCCGGCAAAGCATCGAAGCCCAGTCCTGGCTCTCCGTACCTCCGGCGCCCGCATTGATTTTCAATACGGCGTCCATCCGGTCTTCTTCCCGGCGGAGCATATTTTTCAGTTCCAGGTTTTCCGTGAGTTCGAGTGCTTTGGCATATGCCGCATCCACCTCTTCCTCGCTGATAACCCCTTCCTTAAAGAAGTCGTAAGCTAATTGCAGTTCTTCGGAAGCCGCTTTGACTTCGTTATACAATTCGAGCCATTTCTTCAGCTCCTTTACCTTTTTCATCTGTTCTTCCGCCCGCTTGGCGTCTTCCCAGAACTCGGGAGCCTGCGTACGCAGCTCTTCCTCTTCTAATTGAACAATCTTGGCATCGACGTCAAAGATACCCCCTCAGCGCGGACTCGCGCTCCAATACGTCGTGTAATTGGTCTGTCGTTATCATGAATATATAGTTTATAGTAAATTCCGGATGCGAAGATACGAAAATAGTCGTTATTCCCGGTACATCGCCTCGATCTCCCCGGTATATTTCTGCGCGATTACCGAGCGCCGTAATTTGAGCGTATCGGTAAGCTCGTGCCCTTCCATTGTAAAAGGCTCGGCCAGCAGCGTAAACCGCTTGATTTTTTCGAACGAAGCCAGTTCTTTCTGTTGTTCTTCTATGCGGCTTTCTATCAGCCGCAAAATTTCTTTGTTTTTCACTAACTCGGCTCTCGATTCGCATTCGATTCGTTTATCGGCGGCATACGCTTCCAGTGCCGGGAACGACGGTACGATGAGGGCGCTTACGAATTTGCGTTTATCCGCGATAACGGCGATTTGCTCGATGTACTTGTCGCCGCTCATCAACGTTTCGATGGCCTGCGGAGCGATGTATTTGCCGTTCGAGGTTTTATACAAATCCTTGATACGTTCGGTAAAATACAGCACGTTTCCTTCCAGGCGTCCTGCGTCGCCGGTGCGGAACCAACCGTCGACGAAAGCATTCTTGTTTTCTTCCGGTTTGTTATAATATCCCGGCGTAACTGTTTTTCCCTTCACCAATATTTCGCTATTCTCCCCGATTTTTACTTCCACTTCGGGCATGATTTCGCCGATCGACCCGAAAATAAACCCTTTATTCGGGAAGAAACATACGGTAGCCGTGGTTTCGCTCAGGCCGTATCCGTACACCAACGGGATGTTTACGGAATGCAGAAACTTATTGATGTGATTGGAAAGCGGCGCACCCGCGCAAGGAAAGAACTTTCCCCGGTCGATACCCAGTACTTTTTTCAGCAAATTGAATACCGTGCGGTTATAAAACTCGAACTGCATTTTAAGCCAGAACGGCGGTTTCTTTCCTTTATTTATATAATGGAGGTTGTAGGCTTTTCCTACTTTGATGGCCCGTTGGAAAACCGTGCGCAGGAATTTCGGCGAAGAATTGATTTTCTCCTGTACGCCGGCGTATACCTTTTCCCAGAAACGGGGCACGTTGCACATCAACGTAGGCCGTACCTCGGGCAAGGTTTTCTGAATCATCTTCGGGTCCAGGTTAATCGCCACCTTCACCCCTTTGTGCAAGCAGTAATACGTCCAGGCTTTTTCAAAGATGTGCGTGAGCGGCAGGAAGCACATCGACAGCTCCTTGTCGGTAACCTGCGGCAGCCGGAGGTCGTGTATCTTCATCGCCTGCAAGAAATTGGAATGAGGCAATACCACCCCTTTCGGTTCGCCCGTAGTGCCCGACGTGTAAATAATGACCGCCAAATCTTCCTCTTTCGCTTCGTTCATCCGGATTTTGACCGTAGTTTCCGCATGCGCATTATCGCCCAGCCGCAGGAAATCCTCGAAATAAATCGAAGTTTTGTCTTCCGGATTCAGTTTTACCGACGAATCGAAAATAACGATGCGTTTCAACACATTCGAATTTTTTTGTACGATAAACGCATTGTTGTATTGCTGTTGCTGCCCCACGAACAACGTACGAATCGAAGCGTCGTTGAGGATATATTCGATTTGTCCCGGAGAGCTGGTAGCATACATGGGCACCGTAACCGCCCGGTTGGCGTATGCCCCGAAATCGGTAAACAGGTATTCGGGCATATTCTGTGCATAAATCCCGATATTTTCCTGTACTTCTATTCCGAATTCGGCCATCGCCTTGGCGGTAAGCATCACTTTTTCGGCAAAAGCCTGCCAGGAAATCTTGAGCCATTTCTCGTTCGCATCGTCGCGGTATTTCAAAGCCGTACGCGAACCGTATTTTTCGGCCTGTCGATGGATGAGTTCGGCAAAGTGGTAATTCACCATAGTCTTTCTTTTTGATATGACGGGTACAAAATTACGCTTTTATTTAATAACAGACCCTATGGAACGTCCGGCTTTTAGATAAAAGTTTGAATACTAAACCTCTAAACGCCCTTTTTATTCTTTGATGCGGTTAAATAAACTTAATTCATAGTAGTATGTATTGCATGGTACTTATAATAATTTTATTTTTGTAGGGTAAAACAGAAATACATGAATGCAGAAAATGTAAAATCACAAATGCGGAAAGGAATACTGGAGTATTGCATACTTCTGATTCTCCGAAAAGAACCGGCTTATTCTTCCGACATCATCGAAAAGTTGCAGGAAGCGAAGCTGATTGTGGTTGAAGGGACGCTCTATCCCCTGCTTACCCGCCTCAAGAACAGTGAGCTGTTAGGGTACCAGTGGATAGAATCTACACAGGGGCCTCCTCGCAAATACTATAAGCTCACTGAAAAGGGTGAAGCCTTTTTGCAGGAACTCGAAGTTTCGTGGCAGGAGCTGAACGATGCGATTAATCACATAAAGAACAACTAAACGGGAAGAAAATGAAAAAGACACTTACGGTAAACCTCAACGGTACCGTCTTCCATATCGACGAAGATGCTTACCATCTGCTGGACAGATACCTCGATAACCTCCGGATTCATTTCAGGCGCGAAGAAGGATCGGACGAGATTATGAACGATTTCGAGTCGCGCATTTCCGAGCTTTTCAACGAAAAAGTACGGTTAGGCTACCAGGTGATTACCATCGGGGAGGTAGAGGAAGTAATCGGGCGTATGGGAAATCCCGAAGAAATATTCGAGGAAGAAACGACTACGCAAACGGAAAACGGAAAGAAAACGGCGCGGGAGTCGGAAACCGTGTTCGTAACGGGCGCGCCGAAGCGGAAACTGTTCCGGAACCCCGACGACAAAATCCTCGGAGGCGTAGCCAGCGGAATCGCCGCTTATTTTAACTGGGACCCTACCCTGGTGCGTATTATCCTGATCGCCCTTTTATTTATTATCGGGTGGATATTGATTCCGATTTACCTGATTCTGTGGCTTATCGTTCCGTTGGCCCGCACCGCATCCGAAAAACTGGAAATGCGCGGTGAGAATATTACGCTGGAAAGCATCGGCAAAACGGTAACGGGCGGATTCGAGAAAGTATCCTCGAAAGTAGATGCGTATGTGAAATCGGGAGAACCCCGGAATGCATTGCAGAAAACAGGCGATGTAATCGTGCAGATAGCCGGTACGATTCTGAAGCTGCTCGGTATCCTGGCGGCAGTTATCCTAACGCCGGTTTTGTTGTTCGTGCTGTTTATCCTGATTATCGTAGTGTTCGCCTTGCTCGTAGGCGGCAGCGGATATTTGGTAAGTCTGTTACCCTTTACCGACTGGACCGGAATGATGGTTCTTCCCGATTCCGTGCTTTGGCTGGGCAGTATCGCAGCTATCCTGGCCGTAGGCATTCCCGTAGGCGCCGTTTTGTATTCCATCTTCGCCCAACTGTTCCGGTGGAAACCGGTGAATCAAACGGTGAAATGGGTATTCCTGGCGCTGTGGATTATCGGGATTGTGCTGTGTATCGTATGGCAGGTGCATTATAACGGTTTCTGGACTCCGCAGTGGCATCACGGGTTTCCGTTCAATTGCTCGCCTGGCTGGTGGTAAAGAAAAAATAGAATGGTGTTTATAATGTTGTGTGTTTAAAAAAGAAGGCCGCTCTGTCTCAGAGGGGCCTTTCTTTGTAAGGTTAACAAATTTATGAGTAAAAACCACTAATGAATCTTGTTTGAATCGTACTGCATCGTACTATGTAGCGGCCGGAATCCGGCCCGAGGCCGCGCAAACACCCTATGGATACGGTTCTGCGCCTTGTTCCGGAGTTACAGGTGCTTTTCGATACCCGTATTTCGCTCTTCGAAGAAAGGCAGATACAGACCGGGAGCAAAGGCCCTTTCATCGGGGTATGCCGCGGTGTTTGGAAAGCGCGTATTCCGTTACAGTTCTTTTCTGATTTTCTCGGCTGTGGCAGCCAGCTCTTCCGGCGTTACCCGCAGTTTTTCGTTTCCGAAAAACATATCCGATTCCTGCTCGATAGGCACCAGGTGGATATGCGCATGCGGAACTTCCAACCCGTATACCGCCATGCCCACCTTCCGGCAGGGAATCGCTTTTTTAATTCCCCGGGCCACTTTTTTGGCAAACACCGTCAGTGCGGCCAACTGTTCGTCGTCGAGGTCGAAGATGTAATCCGTTTCCTGCTTGGGAATAACCAGCGTGTGGCCTTCTACCAGCGGATTGATGTCGAGGAAAGCGAAGAACCGTTCGTCTTCCGCTATTTTGTGGCAGGGAATTTCGCCTGCCGCAATTTTACTGAATATCGAAGCCATCCGGGTGCGAATTAAATGGATATGGAGATGATTTCGAAATTCACCACGCCCGAAGGCACTTTGATTTCCACGCAATCGCCCACCTTTTTGCCCAACAATCCTTTTGCGATGGGCGTACTGATGGCGATTTTGTTTTCTTTCAGGTTCGCCTCCGTATCCGATACGAGCGTGTAGGTCATTTCCATATTGTTTTTCAGGTTCCGGATTTTTACTTTGTTCAAAATCTGAACCGCATCGGTAGATACGCGTGATTCGTCGAGCAGCCGGGCATTCGCAATCAACCCTTTCAGTTGGGCGATTTTTGCCTCCAGGATACCCTGAGCCTCTTTGGCGGCATCGTATTCTGCATTTTCCGACAAGTCCCCTTTGTCTCTCGCTTCGGCGATCTGACGGATTACTTCGGGACGTTTTACGGTTTCCAGCATGTTGATTTCATCCAGAATTTTGTTGTAACCGTCTTCTGTCATATAATTAACAGCCATACTAAATCCTCCTCTGTTTTTTGTTTTTATAATTAAACGATTTCTTGCGAGCAGAACAAAAAAAGAATCCCGACCGAATGGCCGGAACTCTTTTTATCTGTCTCTTAATACGTTGGCAAAGATAAACCCTCTTTTCGGAATAAACAAGCCAGGTTTGCGTGCTTTACAACATAAATTGCGGAAAGCCTGCTTTTACGCTCGCCGGAAGAGGTTACAAAACGTTTTTCACATCCTTTTCCAAGTCTTTCAGTTCGTCCACCCTTTTTACCAGGTTGCCTTTGCGGTCGAGTATAAACAGAGCGGGAAGTTGGCGTACGTTATACATACCGGCGATTTCCGAATAAACCGATTGCGGGTCGTTTACGCAAATCCAAGGCAGGTTCGAGGCGGCGTTTTTCCAGAAGTGAAGGTCGGAATCGAGCGACACCTGGTAGATTTCCAGCCCTTCGGGATGATACTTGCCGTATATTTCGCCCAACGTCATATTCAACGCCGGCGACCATTCGGTTTGGTAAGCCGTGAAGTTTACGATAACCGGCTTGCCGGGCGTCAGCGACGACAAGGCCGTTTTCTCGCCGTGGACGTCGGGCAACGAAATATCGAAGAAGTTTACTTCTTTCGTATCGATGCCCAGATCTTTCGGCGCGCGCTGGCTGCGAATCACTTTAATCGACTGCATGGCCAGGTTATGCAATTGCTTGCTGCGCGGACTTTCGGGATAAAAATAGTCGTAACTGGTAGCCACCGCGGCGAATGCTTTCGAGTCGGCCGCATCGTACAGGTCGAAAAACAGCAACCCGTCTATCTGCTGGAACAGGGCGAAGTAGGCGGCCGCCGACATGGGCGCCGAATAGATGTACTTTTTCGCCACTTCCTTGTACGCATCGCTGGCGGCCCATATTTTTTCGCGGTAAACGGTGTCCGGAATTTCTTTTTTCTCGTATTGTTTCCGCAGCTTCCGGATTTCCTGGTTGGCGTCTAACTGCGCCAGCGTAATATCTTTCAATGCCTTGCTTTCGTCGGAACCTTCGATGGTATACGAGGTGGCGAACGTACCGGCATCCGCACCCACCGTTACCGTTTCGGTAGAGTCGATGGCCATGTTAATAAGCTGTTTGTTGAGGCGGAGGCGAAAAAAGTCGGGATAATCGGGGCGCGGATGCGAAAATTTGAATTTACCCGAGGCAGATAATTTAACGGAATCGAGCACGGTTACCGACGAAACGCCTACATTTTCGAAGTACATCGTTTGCCCGTCGGCGCCCGATACGATTCCCTTCACCGTATAATTATTATCGTTGCATGCGCTGAAGAGCAAAAGAAGCGCCCCTATCGCTCCCACCAGCGGAGTGGTTATTCGTTTCATATGTGTTTAGTAGCTTGTTTTTGTTATTTCCGTTGCAAATATACATGAATTTGCAAATCTTTTCCCATGTAAAAAGATTTCTTCTCGCCTTTTTCGTAAAAAAACCGGGTCGGATACCTTTTTCTTTTCTCTTTCATCTGTTTACGCCAAACTTACACTACATTTGTGCCAATTTTAGAGTTTGAGAAAAAATAGAAAAAAGATTTATGATTAATCCGATTAACAAAACAATCGAGTTAGGAGATGGAAGGACCATCACCATCGAGACAGGTAAACTGGCCAAACAGGCTGACGGTGCCGTTACCGTTCGGATGGGTAACACCGTGTTGTTGGCAACCGTGTGCGCCGCCAAGGATGCCAATCCGGGCGTAGACTTCATGCCGTTACAAGTTGAATACAAAGAAAAATTTTCGGCTTTCGGCCGTTTCCCCGGCGGGTTTACGCGGAGAGAAGGAAAGGCTTCCGATTACGAAGTGCTTACCTCGCGCCTGGTAGACCGCGCTTTGCGTCCGCTCTTCCCCGATAACTACCACGCCGAAGTATACGTTAATATCATTTTGTTCTCGGCCGACGGCGAAGATATGCCGGATGCCCTGGCCGGCCTGGCCGCTTCGGCAGCCCTGGCGGTTTCGGATATACCCTTCAACGGGCCTATTTCGGAAGTGCGCGTAGGCCGTGTAGACGGTAAGTTTATTGTGAACCCTACTTTCGCCCAGCTCGAAAAGGCCGATATCGACATTATGGTGGCCGCTACGCTCGACAACATCATGATGGTGGAAGGCGAAATGAACGAGGTGCAGGAGTCGGAAATGCTCGAAGCCATCAAAGT
>DBGBSM010000415.1:0-1659 GCA_048468815.1 Parabacteroides sp. | reverse complement strand
CATTCCCCTTTCCCGCCGCGCAGTATTTCCTGTGCAATGAGTTACGCCGAGGTAGTATGAGGATTAGTAACATGGAGCCATCCTCATACGTTTGCGATGTTACCGGTTATGCTTTTTTCATAATCTGTTCAATGCAGACCTATACATATATAATATACGACCCCAAAAAACACGGATTAGTTCTCAAACTAATTTTATTGTTTTCCACACCACTAAGTTAGAATCATGCATGTTAGAGTAAGGCGAATTGTGTACAAAAGAACGACAATATCGTAAAGTATGATTTTTTTTCACCGATTCGCCTCTGTTTCACCGACTATTATCCTGAATGATGTACTATTTTATTATTCAGATTCCCTGCTTGCATATAAATCTATTTTCAGCATCCATTTCCATAGAGCACAGACCTATTATAAAGCAACGCTGCTATTATATTTATTCGTATGAAATATTATCCAGTACGCTGACACCTTCCTTTCGCACCTCCCCGGTAAACAAATTCTTAAACGACTCTACCGAAACAGATACTGCAGGTTCGAATTCCGGAGAATTCATATACTCCAACAAACTCATATAAAATTGCCGGCCTTCGAGAGTACCGGAAGCTGCTTTCAAATCCGCCATACAAACCATTACTTTACCGTTGCCGACATTCAATTCGAATACCAACCCCAATTTATGGTTTCGTTCTATATTATCGATTACCTGCACAACAGGAAGATACACCCGGGGCATACGGTCCAAAATCAGCGGATAGCTGTTCTTAATTACCGGATACCATTGCCAGTCGGTATGAAACTCCGTAGGAAAATCATTAAACAAAGGATGTTCGGGATCGGTAAGAATACCCAATGTTCCGGGCGAAGCCGGCTTTCCGATGCGGTCGCAAATACTTTTGAACATGCGATAATTCCAGTAATCGGTCTGGAAAAGTCCGCCTACGGTTACGTCTTTACAATCGTCTTTACGCGGCATCAATAAAACCCGGCCGCCCGCTTTCAACGATTCGAGCACAGAATCGGTTAACCGGTCGGCAAGTATAACGTTTCCCGGGGCGAATTTCTTTTCCGCCGGATAAATCCATAACGGATAACTGTTTCGATACGGCGTTCCGTCTATCCTGATTCTCAATTCCACTTTGATAGCCTTGGCAACATCCGGTAATGCAACACGAATCGCTCCTGCATCGATTAGCCCCATACCCTCAGGAACTTTCATTTTTCCTTTGCTCAGACATTTTTTATCATCCGCCAGTTCCCACGTCACCGTCCTTCCCCGCCATGAATTTCCGCCGTAATTGGCAATTTTTATGTTTCCCGTGAATAACTCTTTACCTTTCCAGCAAAATTTGCCGGTTATGAGCAAAGGCACAACTTCACTACAAAATTCTCTCCATTTCGCCGGTTCAACCAACCCTTTACTATCCATAAAGGCATCCAAAACACCCACGTAAGCAGATCCTTGCCCCGGGTAATCCTGTAAATCGAGTAGCTGAAAGCCGCCCATCCGTGCCGAACGTAAGTTCATCTCGATATCCGCCCGGTAAAGCTCGACAGCCCACACCCCCGATGCCTTAAAAAAATCTTTTGCCTGGGCGCCCATGCCGGCTTTTTCCAAACGCTTACGAAAAACCTCGACATTCCAGGGAGCCAATACACC
>DBGBSM010000414.1:0-1672 GCA_048468815.1 Parabacteroides sp. | reverse complement strand
CCGAGGTGGCGAACAACGGCATCATGTAATTGCCGCGCGAGTTTTTGCTTACCTGGCGGAACTGGGCGTGCGGATGGTCGATGCCGGTTTCATACTCCGTTTTGGAAAGAATGGCGCCGTCTTTGCTTACTTCGAGGATGGTAGCCGGGTGTCCGCACCAGGCCAACAGGTAATTGCCGTCGCTCATCATCGCGGCTGTCTGCATTTCGCAACTGTCGGGCGCCGGGATGCTCCACAATTCTTGGTGGTCTTTCGTAATCAGCTTGGCGCCGCTGCGGTACGAATACAGGATATTGCCTTCGGGGGTAGCCACTACCGAGTTACATTCCTGCCCCGGTTCGAGGGCATGTTCCCATTCGATGGTTTTCGTGTTCTTGTCGAGGATAACGATTTTATCCCAGCCTGAACCGCCCATCAGCAATTTGACCGGTTTTTCTTTCGGGGTACAGGAAAAGAGGAGAAAGGAGGCGATAGCCGAACAGGCGGCCATCAGGGTTGTTTTTTTCATCTTAGCAGTATAAATTTTAAGTAGAAAAAGAGTTGCTTAAATAAAATAATCGGCAAACGGCACTGTCTGAAAAGAAAACGGTTAGTCCGTTCCGGTAAAAATTAATCCCCGAATAAACAGAGAGAGAATCTCGATTAATGTATAATCGATACGCTGTGCCTCCGTGTTTCTGTGTTAATTTCTCCTGTTTTTCAGACAGCACTCCGTTGCCGGAAAAAGAACAATTATTTCGAAAGGTCTTTGAACATTTCGTAGGCCTGGTCGGGCGTGAGGCCTTCGTGGATAACGCCGCGTACAGCCTGAATCATAGCGGCGGGCGAAGTGCTCTGGAATACGTTACGTCCCATGTCCACACCGGCAGCGCCTTCGCTTACGGCTTTGTAGCACAGTTCCAACGCTTCTTTTTCTTCGAGCTTCTTTCCGCCGGCGATCACTACGGGAACCGGACAGGCGGCCGTTACTTTCTCGAAGCCGTCGCAATAATAGGTTTTCACGATGTTGGCGCCGTTTTCCGCACAGATGCGCGATGC
Organism: Parabacteroides sp.; assembly: GCA_048468815.1. Classification (GTDB taxonomy): domain Bacteria; phylum Bacteroidota; class Bacteroidia; order Bacteroidales; family Tannerellaceae; genus Parabacteroides_B. Next base: position 634 of record DBGBSM010000414.1, on the reverse strand, counting down.
CAACCCGAAGTACCGGGCGTCGCGGGCCATCTGTTTGCCTACGGCCGTTACGCCCATCACCGGGATATTGTACCGGCTGGCTTTGTCGGCCGCTTTATACAGGTTGGCTACCGTTTTCGCTTCGTTGGCGGTGTCGCCGATGGCCAGCATCACGGCCATCGCCGTTACATTCATCCGGATTACATCCTCTATGTCGATCAATACGTTGTCGTTCAGTTCGGTGAGGATGGAGCTACCGGCGTCGGAGCGCAAACAGATCGGTTTGTTGGTGTTCGCGGGAATCGTGGATTGCAGGATACCGCGCGTACACATCAAACAGTCGGCGTATTCGATAAGTGGAACAATCGTTAAATCGATACGTTCCAAGCCCGAAGTAGGCCCCATGATAAATCCGTGGTCGAAAGCGAGCATCACGGCTCTTCCGGTTTTGGGGTTGAAGATACGGGATAACCGGTCTTTCATTCCCCAAGGGAGGTTGGATGCTCCTTTTACATGGAAGCTTTGTTGTTGGGAGGCTACGCCTAATCCGAAGTCGGAGCCTTCCCGCAAGTCGTCTAAATCTGCCATTTTTTACTTTTTAGGTGTTATTGAGTTATACATTCGTTTTGTTATGGTACATGACAAAAATTTCTTT
>DBGBSM010000413.1:0-16015 GCA_048468815.1 Parabacteroides sp. | reverse complement strand
CCCAACGGATATAAAGGATAAGTGAAACGTATATCGTTTATTATTTCATAATCAGGTAAAAACCCGTTTTCATATTCCGCTTTTCCTTCCGCATTCTGGATTCTTAGCGTAATCGGATGCAGTAAATAGCCGTAATCGTCGTTCACACCATACGTCTCCGAACCAACCGTTTTTCCTACGGTTTGCTTTCCGATCAATATAATGTTTTTCTCACCCATATACGGTATCAGGCAATTGATAACCGCCTCCGAGGAAGAGGCCGTTTGCTGGCCGGTCAATACATACAGTCGTTTCAGGTTCAGGTTATTGGTAGCCACTTCTTTTTTTTCCAGGAACTTCAGTTCCCGAGTTTCATTCTTATGATTCTCATTCGGTATCATTTTGCAAAACGTATTACCCAACGCGCTTTCCGGCGCCAGCAACGACGACAATAGCTGGGCGCAGGTAACCAGCCCTCCCCCGTTAAAGCGCAAATCGAGCACGAACTCCTCTGCGCCCTGGTTCTTAAAGCGGGTAAAAATCTCTTTCATCCGGGTATTGTACGTTACATCCCGCGTATTGTTCTCGTCCGGGCCGGCACTGAAGTGGTTGTAAATTAAATAGCCGATGCGCTTGCCATATTGCGTATATACCGTATCCAACAAGAAAGGCGTATCTTCCACATCCCGGGCCGCAGCTATCTGCACCTGCCGGTCGGCCACCAAACAAGAACGCTCCGGGTCGTACTTGGCTAACGAAAACGTAGCGGCACTCCCGGACGACAATTCGGTAAAGTCCGTGATATTCGGCGTATCGCTGTTCACGGCGACAATCCAGTCGTTCCTTTTCAAGCCGGCTTCCGAAGCGGGCGAACCGGGGAGCACGTACAGCACCCAGGCGGCATTGATTTGCTGTGAATAATAAGGTACACCTATTCCTTCCTCATTTATTGCCGCCACAGCATATTCGAAGCCGTACGTCGAGTTTACGTTCGAACCGGCCTTCGTGGTTTCTTCCTTCTTCTCGATGGTGGAAAAATAATGATGACTGCCGTTCATATCTTTCCCGTCTTTCAAAGAAAGCAGCGAAGTAAAAAACGTTTCCGGAGCAGTATAATACTTCAATTTTTCTTTGGAAGGAATATCTTGATACCACAGATAATCGTCGCGCAAAACATCTTCAATCCACTCGTTCACCTCCTTATCGGTAGCCTTTACCCCGGATTTGCCCGTATCGTCGTCGGGCTGGCAAGCCGTTACCGCCAGCAAACACCCTATAAAACACCCCGTAAACTTACATCTCTTTTTCATATCCCATTCTGTTTTTATCCCCGCAAAGACTATCCGAAACAGAAACACAGAGACACTAAGCCGGCTCCTAATCCATTATAAAACTCCGTGCCTCCGTGTCTCTGTGTTTAATCCGTTCTATGGCCGCCTTAGCAGGCCCCTCTTCGCGTCCGGTACGCAAAGATAAATCATATCTTTTTCTCTATAATCGCCTGAACAACATTTAAGATATAATCACCCAGTTTTTCACACTCGCCTACCATATCCATGTAGTACACCCCGACCTGATAATCATACTTCTTGTTATTGATGTCTTCGATGTTATGCACCTTCAACTGGTTGCGATAATTGTTAATTTCGTTTTCGATGTTGTACGACTGGTTGATGTCTTCGGGCGATACCTCCTGCTTGTGCAGGATTTCGTTCATACGCGCCAGCGCCTCTTCCACCAACTCCAGCATCTTATCCATGTTGTGGTTCTGTTCCGCCGTAAAGTCGGCCTTGAACTCGTTGCGGCGCTTGATGCTGCGCGCCAGGTTGTTGCAAGCGTCCGCAATGCTCTCTATTTCGGTTACGGCCCGCAACATCGTCCGGATCTCGTCCTTACTTTCCGAGCTCAAACGCCCTTCGGATACATACGACAGGTAATTGGCGATTTCGATCTCCATCCGGTCGCTGATGTTCTCGTACTTCTCCACCCGCGAATAAGTTTTCAGGAAAGCCTCCTCGTTCTTCTCGTACAGCAAATCCTTGACCATATTCAACATACGCGACATCCGCTCGCCGTATACGGCAATCTCTTTCTTCGCCTGCATCAGCGAAAGCTCCGAGGTAGAAAGCATACCCGACGAAATATACCGCAACTGGAACTCTTCCTCTTCCGTTCCCTTCTTCGGCTTGATAATAGCGGAGCAAACCTTTACGTACCCCTTTACGAACCAAATCATAATAAATACGTTGAGCAGGTTGAATACGGTATGGAACAACGACAGCCCGTACGAAACGGATACCTGCAACGACAATAACTGCTTCTGTAACGCGATGAGGTGCGGGTCGGTGAGGGTAATGCCCGGGGTGGTGATTTCGTTAATCGTCTGCGTATCGAGCGTACTCAGGAAGCTCATCATCTCGTTCGGGTCGCCCGGCCCGTAGTTCGTTACGATCCAGGCGATCATCCGCGTAAACGGATAAAAGAGAATCAACATCCAGACCACGCCGAACACGTTAAACATCAAGTGGGCGATAGCGGCCCGGCGGGCGGATATGTTGGCCGAGATAGCGGCGATATTGGCGGTAATGGTGGTTCCGATGTTCTCGCCCAGCACCATGGCGGCGGCCATTTCGAACGGAATCCATCCCTTGGTACACATAATCAGGGTAATGGCTACCGTGGCGCTCGACGACTGCACGATGACGGTAAGCACGGAGCCGATAAACAGGAACAGCAGAATAGACAGGTAACCCATCGAAGTATACCCCTGCAGGGCGGATAGTATCTCGGGGTTATTCTGCAAATCGGGCACCGACGATTTCAGGAAGTCGAGCCCCATAAACAGGAAAGCGAACCCCATCAGGAACTCGCCCCACGACTTCCGCCGGCTCTTGCTGGAAAAGATCAACGGAATACAGATACCGATAAGCGGAAGGGAGAACACGCTGATGTTGACCTTGAACCCGAAAATCGAAATGATCCAGGCCGTTACCGTGGTTCCCACGTTCGCCCCCATAATCACGCTGATGGATTGGGCCAGCGAAAGCAACCCGGCGTTCACGAAACTCACCACCATCACGGTGGTAGCCGACGACGACTGGATAAGGGCGGTAATCAGGATACCGGTAAGCACGCCGGTAAAGCGATTGGTAGTCATGGCCGAAAGAATGGAGCGCAGTTTATCGCCGGCCACCTTCTGAAGCCCTTCGCTCATTATTTTCATTCCGTACAGGAACAAGCCTAATGACCCTACGAGCGTCAGGAAATCAAAAAAAGAATAGTCCATTTAAATTTCGTTTAAGGGGGTTGTATATCTGGTAAAATTCTTAACTTTAGGCTGCAAATATAGGGAAAAGCAATCTGTAACACAAACGAAATATGAAAGAAACGATAACCGTCTTTTGCAAAAATACGCATACCTCCCGCGACTTTCCGATAGGCACTACCCTGCTCGACATGTACAAGGGATTCGGCTCGCCGTTGCCGCACAAGCCGATGAACGCGCACGTAAACAACAAAGTAGAGGGATTGGCGTTCCGGTGTTACTATCCGAAAGACGTGGAATTTCTGGATTATACCAACCGCTCGGGCTTGCGCGCCTACGTACGCTCGTTGTGCCATATCTTTTCGAAGGCTGTGAGCGACGTACTGCCGCACGCCAAGCTCTACCTGGAGCATCCGGTTTCGAAAGGGTATTACTGCGTGATCCACAACGGGAAATCGGTTACCGTCGAAACCATCGGCCGTATCAAGGAACGGATGCAAGCCATTATCAAGGCCGACCTTCCGTTCCGGCTCCGCACCTGCCGCACCTCCGAGGCAGCCGCCCTGTTCCGCTCGCAAGGGCTGGACGACAAGGCGTTGCTGGTGGAAACGGCGGGGATGCCGTATACGTCGTACTACGACCTCGACGGCAACATCGACTATTTTTACGGCACCCTGGTGCCTTCGACCGGGTTTATCGGGCTGTTCGACATCGTGCCGTACTTCGACGGCGTGTTGCTGCGTATCCCGAAGCAAACCAATATGCACGAACTGGAGCCGGTCATCCGGCAAGACAAGATGTTCGAGGTATTCAAAGAACACCTGACGTTGCAACGTACGCTGGGGCTGAACTACGTGGGCGACCTGAACCTGGCTACCGCCTCCGGGCATACGGCCGACATCGTAAAGGTATCGGAAGCGATGCAGGAAAAGTCGATAGCCAAGATCGCCGAAGAAATCGCGGAACGGTACAAGTCGGGAGCGCGGATGGTGTTGATTTCGGGGCCTTCGTCGTCGGGAAAAACCACGCTGGCCAAACGGCTGAATATCCAGTTGATTACGAACCTGCTTTACCCGGTAAGTTTGTCGCTCGACGATTATTTCCTGAACCGGGAAGACACGCCGCTCGACGAGCACGGCGAGTACGACTTCGAATCGCTGTACGCACTCGACCTGCCTTATTTCAACAACGACCTGAAACGGATTTTAGCGGGCGAAGAAGTGGAACTGCCTTCGTTCGACTTCGAAACGGGTAAACGGGTGTACAAAGGAAAGAAGCTGAAGATGAAGGAGAACTCGGTGCTGATTATCGAGGGCATTCATGCGCTGAACCCGGAGTTAACTTCCATGATCGACGATTGTTATAAATACAAGATATACGTATCGGCGCTGACCTCCATTTCACTGGACAGCCATAACTGGATTCCGACGACCGATAACCGGCTGCTGCGCCGGATTATCCGCGACTATCGTTTCCGGGGCTACTCGGCGAAAGAGACGATTGCCCGCTGGCCCAGCGTACGGCGGGGCGAGGACAAGTGGATTTTCCCGTACCAGGAGAACGCGGATGCGATGTTCAATAGCGCGATGATATACGAGCTGGCGGCGTTGCGCCGGTTCGCGGAACCGATTCTGATGGAGGTACTGGAAGACGAGCCGGAGTATGCGGAGGCTTTCCGGCTGCTGCGGTTCCTGAAGTATTTCCGCTACATCCCCGACGAAGAATTGCCGGCCACTTCGCTGCTGCGCGAGTTCCTGGGAGGAAGCAGTTTCCGGTATTGATTGTTAAATACGGAGACACGGAGACACCGACCAAGAAAAGATAAACGGATGACCTTTCCGTTGCGGATAGCCGTGTTTTTGTGTACCGAACCGGCCGGCCGCTTTTCCGGACTGCCGACGGGTTCACTATTTTAAACAGACGACTAAAGAAAGGAATATATGAAATTCGAAATATCCTCCGCTTTCGCTCCGACCGGCGACCAGCCGGAAGCCATCGCTTCCCTGTCGGATGCCTTGAAAAGCGGCGTACCGTACCAAACCTTACTGGGCGTTACCGGCTCGGGCAAAACCTTTACGGTAGCGAACGTGATTCAGGAAGTGCAGAAGCCTACCCTGATACTGAGCCACAATAAAACGCTGGCGGCGCAGCTTTACAGCGAGTTCAAGAGTTTCTTCCCGCACAATGCGGTGGAATACTTCGTGTCGTATTACGACTATTACCAGCCGGAAGCCTACCTACCTACCACCGACACATACATCGAGAAAGACCTTTCCATCAACTCGGAGATAGAAAAGCTGCGCCTCCGGGCGACGGCTTCGCTGCTTTCGGGCCGGAGGGACGTAATCGTGGTTTCGTCGGTTTCGTGCCTGTACGGCATGGCCGACCCTACTTCGTTCGCCGCCAAGGTAACGCGCTTGGAAAAAGGCATGACGATTCCGCGGGACGAGCTGCTGCACCGGTTCGTAGGAGCGAATTACAGCAACAATAAAGTGGAGTTCGCGCCCGGCAATTTCCGGGTAAACGGCGAAACGGTGGATATTTTCCCTTCGATAGAAGGGTACGACGGGGTGGCGTACCGCATCGAGTTCTGGGGAGACGAAATCGAGCGGCTGGCCACCTTCGACCCGCAGACGGGTATCGAAATCAACGAAACGGACGTACTGAACATCTACCCCACCACCCTGTTCGTAACCACGCAGGAGCGCATCAACCAGGCGGTAAGCCAAATAGACCTCGACTTGGGGCAACAGGTGCGCTTCTTCCAGGAAATAGGCAAGCCGTACGAGGCGAAGCGCCTCCAGGAGCGGGTGACGTTCGACCTGGAAATGATACGGGAGCTGGGCTATTGCTCGGGCATCGAGAACTATTCGCGTTACTTCGACGGACGGGCTGCCGGCGAACGGCCGTTCTGCCTGCTCGATTATTTCCCGGACGATTACCTCACGGTAATCGACGAGAGCCACGTAACCGTTCCGCAAATCCGCGCCATGTACGGCGGCGACCGCGCCCGGAAACAAAACCTGGTGGAATACGGCTTCCGGCTCCCGGCAGCCATCGACAACCGCCCGCTCACGTTCGAAGAGTTCGAGTCGCTCACCCATTCGGCTATTTACGTAAGTGCCACGCCGGCCGATTACGAGCTCATTAAAAGCGAAGGGGTGGTGGTAGACCAGGTAATCCGGCCTACCGGACTGCTCGACCCGGTAATCGAGGTGCGTCCGAGCCTGAACCAGATAGACGACCTGATGGAAGAGATAAACCAGCGCATCGCCGCCAACGAACGGACGCTCGTAACGACCCTCACCAAACGGATGGCGGAAGAGCTGACGTCGTACCTCACCCGGATGGGCGTTCAATGCGCCTATATCCACTCGGACGTGGATACGCTGGAACGGGTGCAGATTATGGAAAACCTGCGGAAAGGGATATTCGACGTGCTGATCGGGGTCAACCTGCTGCGGGAAGGACTGGATTTGCCGGAGGTTTCGCTCGTGGCGATTATCGACGCCGACAAGGAAGGATTCCTGCGCTCGCACCGCTCCCTGACCCAGACAGCCGGGCGCGCCGCGCGTAACGTGAACGGGAAGGTGATTTTCTATGCCGACAAGATTACCGACAGCATGCGCAAAACGATGGACGAGACGAACCGGCGCCGCGAGAAGCAATTGGCCTACAACGAGGCGCACGGCATTACGCCGAAGCAAATCGTGAAGAACTCGGACTCGGCGCTGGTACAGGGCCGCACGCAAGCCGAGCCGTATGCGTACATCGAGCCGGAACCGAGCGTAGCCGCCGACCCGGTGGTGCAATACATGAACCGCACCGACCTGGAAAAGCTCGTGGAGCGAACCAAGAAGCAGATGATGGAGGCCGCAAAAAAGCTGGAGTTTATCGAAGCCGCGCAGTTGCGTGACGAACTGATTAAACTGGAAGCGCTGCTGGCCAAAAAGGAAACAGTTTAAATTCAATCATACCATGAAATTCACCTATCGGATGTTAGCGCTCTTCCTTGCCGGGACGAGTCTTTGTTATTCGCTGCCGGCGCAGGAAAGCGAACCGTACCGCATTCCGGAAGAAGGCACCTTCGTATTGTGCGGAAAAGCGGAGAACGTACCCGCCAACGAAAAAATGTTCAGGCTGGCCGTGTGCCATCCCTTCGACAATAAGGGGGCCGAAGTGCCGCTCGAACCCGACGGAACTTTCCGGAAAGAATTGCCGGTTGCCGGCACACAGGACATATACCTGTATTTAGGCGACGCCGTAACCGTATTCACGTATCCGGGCGATACGCTGACGCTCTCGTTCGACTACGCAGACCTGCCCGGCTCCATCCGGCTAAGCGGCACGACACCCGAACGCACCCGGGAACTGGAGTTGTGCCTGGAGTTATACCGCACGTACCGGGAAGCGTTCCTGAACTTCGGCACCATCCGCAAGGAACTGTACACGAAAGGAGCGTCGGTTGCCGATACATGCATGCTGAATGCGGTAGCCCGGTATGCCACGGATTACCGGAATACCGTACAGGCGTTTACCGCCGAACACGGTGCGGTGCCGCACGAAGATTACCTGATACGGCAAGGCTACTTCGGCGCCCTGTCGAACGTAGCGTACAGCCCCGAAGCGCTGGCCAAGCTGTATTCGCCGCCGTACAGCCTCCGTTGCTACGCCGGAGAAAAGCAGGAGCAGAAGCCGCTCTATACCTCCCGGGCATTCAACCCGTTCCTTTCCTCTTCGGCCACCGACTTTATGATGACGTACCTGGCCGCTAACCTGAGCCGGACTACCGCCCTGTTCGAACAGGGCGACCCGGCGGAAACGTTCGCCTCGCAAACGGCGTTAGCGGGTTGTGCGATTCCCCAGGACGCATTACGCGACTGGTATTTAGCCGTGAGCTTCAAGCGGGGAATAAACTGGTTCGGCTGGAAACCGACAGAGGCGATGAAACAGGCGGGGGAAGCATGCCTGGCAAGCCTTACCTCCGCCCCGGCCAAAGCCTGTATGGAGGAAGTACTGGAGCAGCACTTCACCCGGTTGGCACCCGGCTCGCAAGCCCCGGCTTTTACGTTGCCGGACGAACAGGGGCGCCCGGTTTCGCTGGACGACCTGAAAGGGAAAATCGTATACCTGGATTTCTGGTCGGACGGTTGCGGACCATGTATCAGCGAGTTCCGGCAGCAGGAAGCATTCCACCGGAAGTACGGCGCCTATGAAGATAAAATAGCGTACGTATATATTTGTTTGGGAAGCAGCGACAAGCGCAGGAAAGAGCTCATCCGTAAATACAACCTGAACGGCATCAACCTGCATGCCAACTCGTGGGAAGACGCGCGTATAAATGCGTACAGCAATAACGCCGTACCCTTATACGTGCTAATCGACCCCGAAGGGCGCCTCATCGAATACAACACCCTCCGCCCCTCCGGCCTGGCAAAGGACGCCCCCAACCTGTTGGACAAGGCACTAAACACAAAATAAAAACACAGAGACACGGAAACACAGAGATGTATAGTAATCGACTACTATCTCTGTGTCTCCGTGTCTCTGTGTTCTATTCCCTTATTCTTTACAAATCCGGCAACCGGCGCATTTCGCCAACTCGCCCCGGAACCGTTTCTCCACCAACTGGTGCAGCCGGTCGCGAAGCGCCTCCAGCCGTACCCGGTCGATTACATCGCCGGTAAACGCTACCATCAGCAACATACGCGCCTCCTCTTCGGGAATCCCCCGACTGCGCATATAAAACAAGGCGTTTTCGTCTAACTGCCCGGTCGTCATGCCGTGCGAGCACTTCACATCGTCCGCATAAATCTCCAACTGCGGCTTGGAGTACATCCGCGCCCCCCGTGCGATACACAAGTTCCGGTTATTCTGGTAAGCCGTGGTTTTCTGCGCGCCCGGCTTCACCAAGATACGTCCGCTGAAACTGCCCACCGCCCGGTCGTCGAGCACATACTTGAACAACTCGTCGCTGTGGCAATGCGGCACCGCATGCGTGATATGCGAATACGTATCCACCTGTTGCGCCGTATCCGAAACCGCCATGCCGCTCAGCGACGTTTCCGCATACTCCCCGTTCAGCCGGATATAATAATTGTTACGGCTCAAGCCGTTCGTTAGCGTAATGCCGTTCACCAGCACGTTCGAGGCCGCCGCCTGTTCTAAGAACAACGACGAAAAGCGCGTCGTGCGGCTCCCCGTTTCCTCCAGCTCGTAATAATCGAACCGTGCCTCTTCCTCCGCAAAGATTTCCACCACCTGTGTAGCCAGGAAATCCGTTTCGTCGTCCATCGCATGGTCGCACACCAATAACTTCGCCTGCGCCCGCTTCCCGATAATCACCAGCAAACGCCGGTTCAGCAACAGGTTCACGTTCGAGCGAAGGATATTCACCAACTGAACCGGCCGTTCCACCATTACCCCGTCGGGCACATACAGCACGAACCCGTCCTGCGCCATCATCGTATTGAAAGCCACCAACCCGTCGGCGGCATACGGAGCCGCCTTCGCATAATACCGTTCCGCCACTTCGGGATACGCCTGTGCGAAATCGTTCAGGCTCCCTACGAACACTCCTTCCGGCAGCGGCGCCTTCGGCGTTTCCCGGGTATAGAACTGGTCGTTTACCATAAAGTACAGGCTCGTGGAAAGGTTCGGCACGTCGCACCGGAACACCTCGTACGGATTTACCGGAAAAGCGAGCCGGCGGATATTGATACCCCAATCCGGCTTGAAAGCCTCCTCGATATTCGTATATTTATACTCCTCCGAGCCGAAAGCCGGAAACCCCAGTTCCCTGAATCCTTCGAACGCCGGTTGCCGGTACGCGTTCAGCAACGCGGCGGCCGGCGCACACAAGGCTTCGTAGTCGGCCTGGAAAACGGCTTCGTATTGTCGTTGTGTATCCGCCATAACCTCAGTCGATTTCTTTCTTAATCCAGTCGTATCCCTTCTCTTCCAGCTCCAGCGCCAGTTCCGGACCGGCTGTTTTCACGATGCGCCCTTTGTAAAGCACATGCACGATGTCGGGCTTGATGTAGTCGAGCAACCGCTGGTAATGCGTAATCACGATGGCCGCATTCTCCGGCGTGTGCAGCTTGTTCACCCCGTTGGCTACGATACGGAGCGCGTCGATGTCGAGGCCGCTGTCCGTTTCGTCGAGAATCGACAACGAAGGCTCGAGCATGGCCATCTGGAAAATCTCGTTGCGTTTCTTCTCGCCACCCGAGAAACCTTCGTTTACCGAGCGGTTCGCCAGCTTGCTGTCGAGCTCCACCAACTGCCGTTTCTCACGCATCAGCCGGAGGAAATCGGTAGCCGGGAGCGGCTCTTCCCCTTTGTATTTGCGGTGCTGGTTCACGGCCGCCCGCATAAAGTTCACCATGCTCACCCCGGGAATCTCCACCGGGTATTGGAAACTGAGGAACAACCCTTCGCAGGAACGGTCTTCGGGCGACAAATCCAACAGGTCTTTCCCGTGGAAAATCACCTCGCCTTGCGTTACCTCCACCGCCGGATTACCCACCAGAGCGGAAGCCAACGTACTTTTCCCGGAGCCGTTCGGCCCCATAATCGCATGAATTTCGCCCGGCTTCACCGTCAGGTCGATTCCTTTCAATATCTCTTTGCCATTGATACTGGCATGCAAGTCTTTTATCTCTAACATACTCTTCAAATCTTCTGTTTTATCACTCGTCATTCTGTCCGTTCCTTATCCCACCGAGCCTTCCAGCGAAATCTGCAACAACTTCTGCGCCTCCACGGCAAACTCCATCGGGAGCTTGTTCATCACCTCGCGGGCATAACCGTTTACAATCAGCCCCACCGCCTCTTCGGTAGGGATACCGCGCTGGTTACAGTAAAACAATTGTTCCTCGCTGATTTTGGAGGTAGTGGCCTCATGCTCGATTACGGCCGTTTCGTTCTGGATGTCGGCATACGGGAACGTATGCGCCCCGCAATGGTCGCTCAGCAGCAAGCTGTCGCACTGCGAATGGTTCCGCGCATTCTCGGCGCGGGGCGAAACCTTCACCAAACCGCGGTAGCTGTTCTGGCTGTGTCCGGCCGAAATTCCTTTCGACACAATCGTACTTTTGGTATTCTTGCCCAGGTGAATCATTTTGGTACCCGTATCGGCCTGCTGGTAATTGTTCGTTACCGCCACCGAATAAAACTCGCCTACCGAATTATCGCCCGCCAGAATACAACTGGGATACTTCCAGGTGATGGCCGAGCCCGTTTCCACCTGCGTCCACGAGATTTTAGAACCGTACCCCTTGCACAAGCCGCGCTTGGTAACGAAGTTATAAATACCGCCCTTGCCTTCCTTGTCGCCCGGATACCAGTTCTGTACGGTGGAGTATTTCACTTCGGATTGCTCCTTCGCGATAATCTCCACGATGGCTGCATGGAGCTGGTTCTCGTCGCGCATCGGCGCCGTACACCCTTCGAGGTAACTGACGTACGCCTCGTCGTCGGCGATAATCAAGGTACGCTCGAACTGCCCCGTATTCGCCGCATTGATACGGAAATAGGTAGACAACTCCATCGGGCAGCGCACCCCTTTGGGGATATACACGAACGAGCCGTCGCTGAAAACGGCCGAGTTCAACGCCGCAAAAAAGTTATCGCGGTACGAAACCACGCTTCCCAGGTACTCCCGCACCAGGTCGGGATGGTGTTGCACCGCTTCGCTGAACGAGGAAAAGATAATCCCTTTCTCGGCCAGGGTTTCCTTGAACGTGGTTTTCACCGACACGCTGTCCATCACCGCATCCACGGCCATGCCGGCCAGGTGTTTCTGTTCTTCGAGCGGAATGCCCAACTTGTCGAACGTTTTGAGCAGCTCCGGGTCTACTTCGTCGAGGCTTTTCGGGCCGTCGTTTTTCTTCGGGGCGGCGTAATAAATAATATCCTGGTAGTCGATGGGCGGGATATTCAGGTGCGCCCAGTGGGGCATGTCGAGCGTGAGCCAGTAGCGGAACGCTTTCAAACGGAAATCGAGCAGCCATTCCGGCTCGTTTTTCTTGGCGGAAATCAAACGGACCACGTCTTCGTTCAATCCGCGGGGAATCACCTCGGTGTCGATGTCGGTAACGAACCCGTACTTGTATTCACTGCCGGTGACCTCCTGGAGTATATCATTCGATTCTTGCATATAGCGCTGTTTACGATTATAAAAAACAAACACGTCCCGACTTTTGTTTATCATACTTCCACCGTACGCGAAGGCTGTCGGGGAGCCTCCTCCCGGTTGCCCGGCGCCGGCAGGTATTTCCGGAAATCCCAGGCAGGGAACAAAGCCGGCACTATGCTTTTGATGCCGCCGTACAAACGCGACTCGGTGCGTGTTTTCCCGGAAAGCAACGCGGCCCTCGGGTCGATTACGTCCCATACGTTCAGGAACAGGCTTAAAAACAAAACCATCGTCAGGGCGCCGAACAAAGCGCCGAACAGATGGTTCAGTATTCCCAGCGGGGTGATGTCGATAAGCTTGTGCAGCAGAACCGCCACCAGCATGCACCCGGCGAAAATCAGTGCGAAGCCGAGCACATAACTCACCACCGGCAACGCCGAAACCGGAAACCAGTCGAGCTTTACCAGATACATACGGAGCCAGTCGCCCGCCCGCGCGGCGAACATCAGGGCTACCACTACGGCTATAAGCGAAACAACCTGTTTGACGACTCCGTCAAACAGGCCTTTCACCAGTGCGATTCCAATCAGACAAACACATGTTATATCCAACCAGTTCATTATAATTTCTTCTTCACTTCCGTTTCCTCGTACGCTTCGATAATATCCCCCACCTGTATATCGTTATAGTTGGTGATATTCAAACCGCACTCGTATCCGAAAGCCACTTCCTTCACATCGTCTTTAAACCGTTTGAGCGAACCCAAATCGCCCGAGTACACCACGATACCGTCGCGGATGAGGCGAATCTTGTTCGACCGTTTGATTTTTCCTTCCTTCACCATACAACCGGCCACGGTACCCACCTTGGTAATCTTGAATACCTCGCGCACTTCCACGTTGGCGGTGATTTCTTCCTTGATTTCGGGCGACAGCATGCCTTCCATAGCCGATTTCACATCTTCGATAGCATCGTAGATAATCGAGTACAGGCGGATTTCCACCCCTTCCTTTTCAGCCTGGCGGCGAGCCTGCTGCGAAGGACGCACCTGGAATCCGATAATCACGGCATCCGAAGCAGCGGCCAGCACGACATCCGATTCCGAAATCTGGCCTACGGCCTTGTGGATAACGTTCACCTGGATTTCCTCGGTGGAAAGACGAATCAGCGAATCGGACAACGCTTCCACGGAGCCGTCTACATCGCCTTTCACAATCACGTTCAATTCCTGGAAGTTGCCTACGGCGATGCGGCGGCCGATGTCGTCGAGCGTCAGCATCTTCTGCGTACGCAAGCCCAGTTCGCGCTGCAACTGTTCGCGGCGCGTAGCGATTTCGCGGGCTTCCTGGTCGGTTTCGAGCACGTTGAACGTATCGCCAGCCTGCGGCGCACCGTTCAAACCGAGAATCAAAGCCGGTTCGGAAGGTGTAGCCTGGTCGATGCGCACGTTCCGTTCGTTGAACATCGCCTTCACGCGGCCGTAATGCGTACCGGCCAGTACGATGTCGCCCGTTTTCAGCGTACCGGTTTCCACCAGCACGGTAGACACATAACCGCGCCCCTTGTCGAGCGACGACTCGATGATGGAACCCACGGCCCGTTTGTTGGGATTGGCTTTCAGGTCGAGCAAATCGGCTTCGAGCAATACCTTTTCGAGCAGTTCCTCCACGCCGACGCCTTTCTTGGCCGATATTTCCTGGCACTGGTACTTACCGCCCCATTCTTCGACGAGGTAGTTCATATTAGCCAGTTCTTCGCGTATCTTGTCGGGGTTCGCACCCGGCTTGTCTATCTTATTGATGGCGAACACCATCGGAACGCCGGCCGCAGAAGCATGGTTGATGGCCTCGATGGTTTGGGGCATCACGCTGTCGTCGGCAGCCACGATGATAATGGCGATATCGGTTACCTTCGCACCGCGGGCACGCATGGCGGTAAACGCTTCGTGACCCGGCGTATCGAGGAAGGTGATGCGGCGTCCGCTTTTCAGCTTCACGTTATAGGCTCCGATATGCTGGGTAATTCCTCCGGCTTCGCCGGCGATTACGTTGGCATTGCGGATGTTGTCGAGCAACGAGGTTTTTCCGTGGTCTACGTGGCCCATCACGGTTACGATAGGCGGCCGGGAAACCAGGTCGGTTTCGTCGTCTTCTTCCTCATCGGCACCGATGGCCTCTACCACGTCGGCACTCACGTATTCGGTTTGGAAACCGAACTCGTCGGCTACGATATTGATGGTTTCCGCATCGAGCCGCTGGTTGATCGACACCATGATGCCGATACTCATACACGTAGCGATAACCTGGGTAACGGGCACATCCATCATGTTGGCCAGGTCGTTGGCCGTAACGAACTCGGTAAGCTTCAGGATACGGCTTTCCATTTCCTCCTGCTCCATCTTATCCTGATGGCGCTGCGAGGCCGCTTCGCGCTTGTCGCGCCGGTGCTTGGCCGCCTTTACGTTCGTTTTACCCTTGTTGGTCAGGCGTGCCAGCGTTTCCTTAATCTGCTTCTGTACGTCTTCTTCGCTTACTTCGGTTTTGACAGGCTTTTTCAAGCGCTTTTTATTGTCATCCTTCCGGGGCGGATTGGGACGCGCGTTCGTACCGGCTGTTTTTTCGATATTGACCCGCTCCTTATTAATACGCTTCCGTTTTTTCTTTCCTTCGGCACTCTCGCCCGAAGCATCGGATGCAGCCGGGGCGGCCGGTTGGCCAGGAGCCTTATGTACCTTCTTCTGGTCGCCTTGCCGCTTGTCTTCCCGTTCCCGGCGACGTTCTTCCTTGGTTTTCTTCTTCGGACGTGTAGACTGGTTCAACGCATCCAGGTCGATTTTACCGGTTACTTTGATGTTCGATTCGAACTTCGGGCTGTTCAGCCGGAAGATTTCCTCGCCTCCGGCAGCCGGCTGAGCAGCGGGCTCCGCAGGTTCTGCAGGAAGGCTTTCCGCGGTGTTACGTTTCTTTTCACGCTCCGCAGCTACCGCTTCCGGACGTGCCGGGGCAGTTATCTCCGGCTTTTCCTCTTTCTTTTCGGGGGTGTGCAATTTTTCCACTTGTTTTTCTTCGGGCGCTTCCGCCGGTACGACAGGTTCCTTTGCAGGAGCGGGTTCGGCTACCGGAGCGGCCTCTACAGGCTCGGGCGCCTGAGGTTGGGGTTTCTCCCGTACTTCTTCCGCCGCCGGAACAGGTTGTTTCGTTTCCGGGGTTTCTGTTTTTTTATTATGTCCGTCCAAATCGATATGGCCTTTGGTCACGATTTTAGGCCTGTATTCTTCCGGTACTTCTGTTCGGATTACCTGTCGGTCCGCCTTTTTTTCGGCCGGCGCCTCTTCGGCTACGGCGGTTTCTTTTTTCTTATCCCGGCGCATCCGGTCGGACGAGAACCGCTCGCGTTCGCGCAATTCGCCTGCAGGCGTGTCCCCGCCAAACTCTTTTACAAGCAAAGCATACTGTTCATCACTGATTTTCGTATTGGGATTGCTCTCAACCGTAAATCCTTTCTTCTGCAGGAATTCTACTATCGTAGAGATTCCCACATTCAAATTTCTTACTACTTTTCCTAATCTTATGGACATATCTAACTTTGCGTAAAACTTTATTCTTCTTCAAATTCGGCGGATAGTATCTTCA
>DBGBSM010000412.1:0-13582 GCA_048468815.1 Parabacteroides sp. | reverse complement strand
CTAAAGGATAGCAGTCGGAAACATACGCCAAAGAAGAATACGTTGCTTTTACCATCTGATTCATAATCCCCTCCTTTATTTAGGACGCTTTAAAGATAGCAATAAAATAATAGGGAAACAGGGCGAATACGCAATAAAATTGTTCCGAATTAAATATTTTTCTCAGAAAGTATAACCGAGGTTAAGATAAAACCCCACTTTATCCGTATGGTTCGAGTACGAAAACACCGCATCTATCGGGCCGAACATGCTGTTATACGAATAGCCCAAGCCGGTTCCCCACAGGTAATTTCCTTTAAGCAAATCAAAAAATTCTTTATCGTGCGAAGCTACGTTACCCAGTACCGATACGTAGTGATTCGACCCGATGCGGTAACGAAACTGTGCTTTCACCGCTACCAGTGAATTGCCGGTTACTTCGGCGTGCTGTATCCCGGTAAAAGGAAGCTGTTGCGGGAAATACTTGCCGGAAACGGTGCCCCCTATCACATTCAGGTACGGATAAGCCACGTTTCGTCCGATAAGCGTGCGCCCGTATACGGAGGGAAGGATATGGAAACGCGGAGAGCACCGGACTACCGTCAGGAAGTCGAAACCGAGGGTCGAGAAAGGAGAATGCCCCTTATACGTAGTCATATTGTCGGTGTAAAGGGAATATTCCACCCGGGCGCTTACTCCGCGGGTAGGGAAATACCGGTGGTCTAACGTTTCCAGCCGGGCCTCGCCGAAATAACTCAGGAAGCCTTCGGGCCGGATGTCGATTTCCGGGTTTCCTTCCGACGCCAGGAAGGTATTGAAGTCGAAATGCTCGTACCGCAACCCGGCCTGAAACTTGAAATTCTGCCAGTAAATGTCCGTGATAGCCGCTTCGAGCGTGTGCTTGCGGAACGTAACGTTCGTGGTTTTCTTTCCCCGCGTATACAAATCCACGTCGTTGTAATTGAACATATAGCCGAGGTTGAGCCGCTTGAAAAACGAATTATCCACCGAGTAGTCGAGCCGTACGAACGGGTTCCGGCTGGCGCGTCCCGAAAGCGCCAGCATGGAGTTGTAGTGCGTATCGAGGTTCAGCGTCAGGTTCAGCAACAAAGCCGCCACTTCTTCCGTATCGAAGCGTACCCCGAAGTTCAGGCTGCTCAGGGGTAAGGGAGTAACTTGCAGGCGCAGGTCGTATTCCGGACCGTTTTCCAGGCGGTACGTAATTCCCGAGTAGGCCTTGGTACCGTATAAAATAGCGATAGCCCGTTGCAAATCCTTCATCGCAATCCGGTTATTCTCGGCCAGCCCGCTCTTTTTCAACAGCCATTTCCGGTCTTTCGCGGGTACTCCGTCGAAATAAATCGTACGGATATACAAGCTGTCGTGCGGCACATACCGGGGTACGGACGGAAGCACAGCTTCTTCCTGAATACCGATTTCTTTTTTCAGAGCAATCAGGGCGTCCCATTTTACACGGGCCGCCTTTTCACCGCGTACCAGGAAGGTGTCGATGTCGGCAGGCGAAAAGCTGGCCGCATTGTATTCGCCTATTTCGGGGCGGATATATACATCCAGCATTTTTTTGCTTTCCTCCAGGCCGTTCATGCTATACGTGTCGATAATCTGACCGATAATATCGGAGGCAGTGTTGATGCGGTCGATGGTGCGGCGGTCGCCCAGTACGTTTACGCCGATCAGGATGTCGGCGCCCATCGCCTTGGCCACATCGCACGGAAAATTATTCACGATTCCCCCGTCTATCAGCAGTACGCTATCCATCCGGATGGGTGTGAAAACACCGGGAATAGCCATGCTGGCACGCATGGCCAGGGGTAAACTGCCCCTGTCGAGCACCACCGGTTTGCCGCTTACGATGTCGGTGGCCACACAAGCGAACGGGATAGGGAAGTTCCTGAAGTCCCGGTTCTGGTGATACCCTACCGTGAGGTCGCACAGCAAGCTGTAGATATTTTGCCCTTTCACCAGGCCGGCGGGCAGTAGTTTCTTTTTGTCCTTGCCGATAGGCAGCGTGAGCAGGTATTTGTCGGCTTTTTCCTTTTCCGGAAAAGAGAGGGAAGGGCGGTCGAGCCGGTCGGTGAGTAACGTCATCCAGTCTTGCCGTTGCACCAGGCTGTCGAGCATCTGCGCATCGTACCCGATGGCATACAAGCCTCCTACAATCGAGCCCATGCTCGTACCTACGATGTAATCGATGGGAATACCCGCTTCTTCGAGCACTTTCAGCACGCCGATATGGGTAATGCCTTTCGCACCGCCGCCGCTGAGTACCACCGCCACCTTTTTCCGCGGCACCGTACCGGCAGGAGCGGAGGTTGCCTGCTGCGCACGAACGGCGCCCGTAACCAGCAGGGAAAAGAAGAAAAGGGTTAGAAATCGCTTCATAAGGTAAGCCTTGCTAAACGAGGCTGAATATACGCATTAAAACGTAAAGTGCAATGCGATTCGCAACCCGCTTTTGTTAATGTCCGGATTGTCGAGGTAGCTCAGCCTCCATACGTAGTTGACGGCTAAGAATTTGAATATGTTTTCAATTCCTACGCTCACTTCCATGTACGGCTTGCTCGTCATGGTGTACGACCCTTCCGGAAATTCGAACAATCCCGGCGTATAGAGCGGGTTGTTCTTTTCGGTAAGGTTGCCCAACAGCCCTTTGAAGTTGAATACCTCCCGCCATTTGAGCCGCTGCAATACCGGTACCCGGTTGAACAGCGCGCCGTTGGGATAATAGGTAATGTCCCACGAAGCATACTGGTCGTTCAGGAATTCCATCGCATTCATCAGGCTGTACGACTCGTATTGTATCGTGTACGACAGGTTGGCGTTCGGGATAGCCAGCAACAGGAACGGCACCTTGTTCCATACCTTGCCTGTTTTCAATATAATATCGGTGTAGCCGGCGAACGAAAGCCAGAACCGTTTCTGGAATCCGAACTCGGTGAAGTTATAGGTATAGTCGGAGCCTAAGAACCCTTTTTTCGACATCCGGTGGGTAAGGGTAAAAATAGGAGCGTCGAACGTGATGGGAATGCGGTGGTTGCGGGTTTGGTAATATTTCTCGTTCGGAGCGTAGCGAACGAAAAGCTCCGCTTCGCTCAGGTTGTAATCTTTGTAATATTGTACGTTTCCATCGGCCAGTTTGCTCATGAACGGAACGTATTTGGTGGCGTACTCGGTTTGATAGCGCAATGTGGCCCCGTACGATAGCCCCGAATAGTGTTCGTGTTTGTAGGCCAGCGAAATCTTCCGGAGGTACGTAACGCGGTCGTCGCTTTTCCGTTTCAGCGACAAAAACATATTGTCCATGTTGGTGTACAGGTAATGCTGTCCTAACTGGTTTACGTCGTAGCTGTACTCGGCCCGCAGCGAATGGATGGTAAATTCGTTGGGATGCTCGATTTTGTCTTTGAACGAGTATTCGAGGCCGCCGCAATATTTCAGTTTTTCGTCTTTCGTTCCGTATGCTATGTAGCCGTCGGCAAACCACCGTTTATTGAGGTAAGCCGTGGTGGCGCCCCCGATACGCAGCCGGGCGCCTTCCACGTTGTTGGCGCTGATGGCCGTATTCATCGGGCCGATGTCGATTTTGCTTCCCTGCTTGGCCGTTTGTACATAGCCGGAAATCAAAATCATCACTACCTTTTCGGTGTAGTAGTAAATCGGTATTTCGCGGAGCTTTTCGAGCATCGCTTCTACGGCGTTCTCTTTCTTTTTGATAGGGATATGGCGGTGCGTTACCCAGAACTCGTCGTTCTGGATACGTGCGTTCGCCTCTTCGATTACTTTTTCTTCCCGCTTGAACAGGGCGACGTCGGCAGGCGGTTCGAACGAATGGTTTTTATAAGTAATGGTACGCCGTGCGTGCATCCCTTTCGATTTGGAGGTGAGCTTGAACTCCACGATTACATCGTCTTTATTTATCAGCCGGGTGCCGTCGGGGGTACGTTCGAAATCCTGCTCGATGGACATGCCGTTTACGAAGTTCAGGTTGATGTCTTTCGGAACGTTCAGCTTGACCCGCTTGACGAAGTAAGTGGAGTCGAGCGTAACGAACAGGTGTCCCGTAAAGCCGAACGATTCGGAGTTGAACGGCACGAACCCGAGGTCGAGGCATTTTTCACCGGCTACCGTTACCGTGTCGAGCATATAATATTTGTAGTAGCTCGGCCCGATGGTCGAAAGCGGACTTATGAAGTGGTTCAGCATCAGCGGGATGTCGTTCTGGAACAGGTCGATTTCCTGGAATACTTCGTTCAGGAAAATCTGCACGCCGTCTTGGGCGAATATTTCGTCTACGCCGGCCCGTTTGATGCCGTGTATCACGGTTTTTTCCGCTTTGGGCGATTTGCGGAAGTACTCGCTGGCCAGTGTTTCCTTGACGGATACGTTGAGGATGGGCAGGCCGGATATTTCGGACGTGTCTACGTAATCGGCGATGAAATTGAACTTTTTACCCAATCCTTTTTTCGCTTCTTTTTTTTCGTAGTCGTTTAAGGCGAAGGTCATCTTTTCGTACCGCTCGTTGCTATAGTAGTCGTGGTTGTGCGGGCTGTTCTGTTCACGGCGTGCGATTACGTTTTTAACGAATTCCACGGCCGGGTTGTCTTTTTTGCGGTATTTCTCCTTTTTCGGTTTTACTACCACTTCGGACAATTGGTACGAGGAGGGTACCAGCCGGATGGTCAATGTGTTGGTTTTGCCGGGGTGAAAGGGTACTTCTTTCGTTTTGTAGCCTAAGTACGACACGGTAACCGCATGGGGCGCCTTCCCGGTTATTTTCAGGTGGAAGCGGCCGTTTTCGTCGGTTACCGTTCCTTGCGACGTGCCTTTTACCAACAAACTTACATAGGGAAGCACTTCGGCCGTAACGGAGTCTTTTACAATTCCTTCGATAACGGTTTGAGCTTGCAGCCGGGGGGCTGCGCAGGCGGCGAGTGCGGTAAGTAAAAGAAGGATATAGTGTTTGAGGTGCATTTGTTTCTGTCTTTTATTTGCAAGCCGCAAAGGTACGGGTTATAAATGAGATTATAATGGGTAATTTTGAAAGAATAGTATGCTGAAGGAGGGGTGTTTCTTTTCACTTGCTGCGAGGGTGTCTGCCGACGGTGCCTACCTGCAAAATTCACGGGCTAACGTTTGCTCCGTACCATTTTCTTAACACTTTCTCACTGAGACCCGAGGAGCTATATGATGTGGCTGGCTTGGTACAAAGCGGTGGAACTGCCGTTCATACGTAGTGGCTGGTGCTTTTCGGAGGGGGATAGGAAAGGGCGGCCCACCCGGGAGTGGGAAAGATGGCCCGGTTCGTTGCCGTACGGTTATGGACGGGCGGTACGGAGTCCGGAAACGGTTTAGGTAGCGCTGTATAAGGCTGGGTGCCGCACGTTTCCGAACAATCGGTATGTTCATTTGTTTTACCAGAGAACAGATGGATTTTAATTAAAGCTTATTTGTATGGATACGACAATCGGAGTTACGAAGAAAAAGAACGACCGACGCCTGATCTGGCTTATTCTTATTCTGGCGATTGCTATTGCCGCCGCTTTTTTCTGGTGGTGGAACAACCGGAAATATGTTTCTACCGACGATGCCAACCTCGATACCAACCGGGTGAACGTGTCGGCGCGGGTGTCGGCGCCCATCCTGAAATTTTATGTTACGGAAGGCGATACGGTAAAAGCCGGACAATTGCTGGCCTCGCTGGATACGGCCGGCATACCGGCTGCTTCGTACAGCCGCGCGTATTGTTCGGTAACGGCGCCGGTAAGCGGTGTCATCGCCCGGGTATGGAGCACGCCGGGCGACGTAATCCAGCCCGGACAATCTATTTTTACCATCAACGAAGGAAACGATATATGGGTGTCGGTTTAGTTGTCGGAAACCAAATTCCGGTATATTTACCTCGGACAGCCGGCGAAATTCAAGCTGGATGCATACAAAGGAGTCGATTTTTACGGCAAAATCACCTACATCGGCTCGAATACGGCTTCGCAGTTTTCGCTGATTCCGCCCAACAACGCTTCAGGTAATTATACCAAGATATCGCAGCGTATCCCCCTGAAAATCTCCATCGACAGCATCGGCGGGAAACACGGACGCCACCACCGGCTGCCCTTGGTATCGGGTATGTCGGCATCGGTTAAAATCATCAAGAAAAACTAACGGATGGCAACGGGAGTGGCGAATACGGAAAGCGCTTCGTACAAATGGATCGTGCTGGCCAACGTGATGATCGGCACGTTTATGTCTATTCTCGATTCCACGGTGGTGAATACGGGGCTCCCGGTGATTATGGGGTCGCTGGGCGCCGACATCGACACGGCCGAGTGGATTATTACGGGGTATATGCTGGCCATCGCTACCGTATTGCCTGCCGCCGCCTGGTTGTCGGAGCGATTCGGGTACAAGAAATTGTATTTTATCTCCCTGTTGGTTTTTACGGTAGGCTCGCTGATGTGCGGCAACTCGGGCTCTATCGAGGAATTGATTTTCTGGCGCGTAATCGAAGGATTGGGATGCGGGGCGATTATGCCTGTGGGTATGGCCATCGTAAGCAGCGTGTTTCCGCCGGAGCAGCGGGGCATGGCGTTGGGTTTCTGGTCGATAGCCTCGGCGGCGTCCGTATCGTTCGGCCCGGCTATCGGGGGGTACTTAGTAGATAGTTTCAACTGGAACTATATTTTTTACATCAACGTACCGGTAGGCGCTATCGCGTTGTTCGTTACGGCGGTGGTGCAGAAAGAGTACAAGCCGAGTGTAAAGGCACCTTTCGACGTGTGGGGATTCGTTACGTCGGCGGTTTTTTTGCCGGCTTTTATGTTCGGGCTGTCGCAGGTCAATTCGGCCACCAATCCGAACGGTTGGAGCAGTCCGGTGGTGTTGGGTTCGCTTTGGGTGTCGGCCGTTACCTTTATTCTTTTTCTGTATGTGGAGTTTACGGTGAAGCATCCGTTTATCAACCTGCGTTTGTTTGCCGACCGCAACTTCGCCCTGGCCAACCTGGTGTTTTTTATCTTCGGTATAGGCATGTTCGGAAGTACCTTCCTGATTCCGTTGTATTTGCAGGATAACCTGGGATACTCGGCGTTCCAGGCGGGTATGTTCTTTATTCCCGTGGGGATTATCCAGGGAATCAGCTCGCCGCTGTCGGGTTCGCTTACGCCGAAGATGAATCCGAAGATACTGATTATGAGTGGCTTATTGCTATTGGGCCTTAGCTTTTATATGAATACGTATCTTTCTCTTTTTACGGGAAAATGGTACATTATGCTCAGTTTGTATATCCGCGGACTGGGAATGGGCGTGTTGTTCACGCCGTTGCTTACCGTTTCGTTGTACGACATCGCCAACCGGGATATGGCGCAGGCGTCGAGCATTACGAACATCGTGCGGCAGATGGGCGGGAGCTTCGGGGTGGCGCTGATGAGCCATTTCCTTACCGAGCGTACGTCGTACCATTATGCGAGGTACGGCGCGGCGTTGGATTACACCGGCGAAGTGTATACCCGCACCGTCGACCGAATCACTTTGTTTGCCGAACAGGTATCCGGCATCACGGCCGATACGGCGCGCCAGATAGCCGTTGCGATGATCGAGAAGCGGGTTTCGGTCGAAGCCTATATTGCCGGTATCAACGACGACTTTTTTATCGCGCTGGTGATTACCATGCTTTGCGTGTTCCCCATCTGGTTACTGAGGCGTTCCGGACGGAAAAGCTGAGGCGTCCTCTTCTTTCGCCTTTTTCCGGTAATCGGAAATGCTTTCGCCGGTGGTGTTTTTAAAGAAGCGGCTGAACGAAGGGAGGTCGTCGAATCCCAGTATGCCGGCTATTTCCTTGGCGCTTTTCGAAGTATAGAGCAGCAACCGTTTCGCCTCCGCCTCGGTGCGTTCGTGGATGATGCGCAACGGGGAGGGGAGCCCGTAGCTCGAAAAGAGGTTGGTAAGCGTTTTGGGCGAGCGGTGGAGCAGGTCGGCGTACTCCTGCACTTTTTTCTTTTCCTTGAAATGCGCATCTACCAGTACGTAGTATTGCCGGATGATATCGAAGCTCTTTTCTTTTTCCGGGGTAACCGACAGCTTTTCGCGGGCGATGCGGGTACAGGTGATGATAAAGCGTTTGAGTAAGATGCGCAGCATTTCTTCCTGCAAGTTGTCGCGGATGCCGTATTCGCCGGTGAGTTTGCGGGTGATTTCGAGCAAGAGATCCGCCTGACTGGCGGATAATTGCAGCCGTATCAGGTTGGAGGTACCGTTAAACAGGAAACCGTTGCACGATACCTCGTTATCGTGGCCGTAAATGCAGTAAAAGTTACTGTTGAACAGCAGGGTGAGGTACTCGCCGGCTACTTCGCGTACGGAAATATGGTGCAACGGGGTGAGCGGAACGATTTCGTTTGCCTGGAGGGTAACGGGGATATGGTCGATTTCCAGCGAAAGCGAGCCGGTTTGTACCCAGACGAATTTGTACAGGGTCTTGTCTTTCTGTAATCCGCTGTCGGCATGGAAACGGTCGGTCAGGGCGATGTTTCCTTTCAAAGGGGTGTTGAAACGGTATTCCATTCGCTATTTTTTTTGATGAGGTGTTTTACGGCACTAAGATAGCGATTTAGCGCAAATAAACCGCCGGATATGCGGATTTCCGTTTTTAAACTCTGTGCCTCCGTGCCTCTGTGTTCTGTTTCTATAAAATCAGAACCATTTGATTTTACGGAAAATAATCAGGGCCGAGGCCGAGATAATCACCGAAAGCAGCACGATGTGAATAAAAGCCAGGGGCGTGCTTTCGAGCCCGGTTACTACGTTCATTCCGTAAAAGCTGGCGATTAAGGTGGGTACCATCAAAACGATCGAGAGCGAGGTCATCCGTTTCATGATGGTGTTTACGTTGTTCGAGATAATCGAAGCGAAAGCGTCCATCGTACCGGTCAGGATGTCGCTGTAAATATTTACGGTGGTATGGGCCTGCTTCAGCTCGGTTTCTACATCTTCGAGCAATTCTTTGTCGATGGCGTAATCCGGGTCCTGGAAAATCGATTGCAGTTTCGACAGCATCATTTCGTTGCCCCGGAGCGAGGTATTGAAAAGCACCAGGCTTTTTTGCAGTTTCATCATCCGGATGAGGTCTTCGTTCCGGATTGACCGTTCCAGTTCGTTCTCGGCATCGTTGATGTCGATGTTGATTTGCTTCAGGTATTTCAGGTACCAGATAGCCGACGAGTGAATGAGCCGCAGTATAAAGTCGAACTTATTCCGGATAAACAGCTCTTTGCGTTGGGTATACCGGATAAAGTCGGGCAGCAATTCCGTCTTGAAATAACAGATGGTAAGGAGTACGTCGCCGTTGGTAATGATGCCGATGGGTACCGTTGTGTATGGTTTTTTGTGTTCCTTGCTCTGCATCGGGATGCGCAGAATCGTCAACAACCAATCGCCTTCGTACTCGATACGGGGCCGTTCGTCGTTATCGGAAATGTCGCTGATAAAAGAGTCGGGAACATGAAACTGACTGATAAGATATTCGATGTCGTCGGTCGTGGGGCTTTCTACATAAATCCAGCTGTCAGGCTGCCAGGCATTTTTTTCCACAAAGCCTTTTCCTTCACAATAAAGAAACTTTCTCATTATCGCCTCCTTTCATTGATGTTACCGGACAGCGGGTAATGAGTAGGGCCCCTGTCCGTTTTAATTCGTATACGTTCGCGGATTACTGTCGTCCATATGGATAAAACATTTTTCGGCTGCAAAAGTACATTATTCCCTTCTATTTACACGCAAAGAAGGCAACTCTTTCGAGCTGCTTTCTTCTTTATTAACATTCTTATGCGGCGAATAAAGCCGGATGCTTATTTCATGTTCGGTGTATTGAGCTTGTAGCCTTTCCGTTTGTTTTCTACGTTCAGCAGAACGGACAGGAGCACGGCGACGAAGGATACGCAAGCGAACGTAATCATCGGAATGGTGTAATCGTAATGCTTCACGCCGTTTACCACCGACTCTCCATACTTGTTCAGTTCCCAGCCGATTAAGTACGGAACTCCCATCAACCCGATATTCTGCAACCAGAAGGTGAATGCGTACGCGCTGCCCAGCTGGTTCTCGGGAATGATGCGCGCCAGGGTGGGCCACATGGCCGCCGGCACGAGCGAGAAGGCTACGCCCATCAGGATGGTAAGCAGTACCGCTACCGCACTTTGGTTCAACCCCGGAACGGCAAACAGCAGGTGGATAACCAACAACATCACCGAACCCAGTATCATCAGTTTCAGGGCATACCCTTTCCGGTCGATGAACGTACCGAACAGGGGTGTCATAAACAACGTGCCCAGCGGCAGCAGGCTCGGGATGGTGCCGGCGAAGTTTTCGTCGATTCCGAACTTCTGTATCATAAAGCCGGTGGCGTACTTGAGGTAGGGGAACACGCCGGCATAAAAGGTGAGGCATAACGTACAGATAATCCAGAACATCTTGTTGGAAAGCAACTGTTTCAAATCTGCCAGCTTGAATGCGTCCGAAGGTTCGCCGGCGTTTTCTTCCGCGATTTGTTTATCCAGGCGCGTATCCAGTACGCTGTAGCAGATATACATCACCAATCCGGCCAATAGTCCGATACAGCCTAACATCATCGGAGCGGCTACCGAGCCGAACATTTTAGCCGTCGGCACCGATATGGCGAAAGCCAGGGTGGTACCGATACGGGCTACGGCGATTTGCAGCCCGAGCGCCAAAGCCAGCTCTTTCCCTTTAAACCATTTCACGATTACTTTGGAGGCGGTAATGCCGAATATTTCCAGCCCTACGCAGAACGTGGCATACCCCAGGCAAGCCAGCATCACGCTCATTTTCCGGCCGAACAGAAGCACGTCGGGCGAAATATCGGTCGAGATGGCGCCGTATTTGATTACCGCACCGGCTACCATCAGCGACGCGGCCATCAATCCGGTGAAACGCACCCCCATCTTGTCGAGGATGATACCGCCGATAATCAGCATGAACAGGAATACGTTAAACCAGCCGTAGGCACTGGTAAACAGCCCGTATTCTTCGCTGTTCCAGGTCAATTCGGTTTCTAACAGGGTTTGCAGGGGTGCCATTACGTCGGCAACGAAATAGCCGGTCAGCATGGTGAACGAAACTGCCAGCATCACGGCCCACCGCTTGGCGGCCGAATCTCTGAGTGTGGATGTAATCATTGTGCAGGAAGGGTAAAAAAGAAAGACACGGAGGGCGTTCCTCCGTGTCTTTCCTGTCGGGTTATTATTTCATTGTATTGATAAGCGTGGTTACCATAGCGGCCATCGAAGTAATGGAACTACCCATGTTCAGGATTTCGGCGGCGCTCATTTTCCGGTCGTTGGCCTTGCGCATCGGCACGATTACTTCCGCTCCGGGCTCTATTTTCGGATACTTTTTAAAGAATATCCACGTACGTCGCGTAGTAGCCACTTTCCCGTTCATATACACCACGATGGGGTATTTGCGCGACATATCCGAGTAACCTCCGGCTTGCGACAAACAGTCGCGTACCGACATGCCCTTCGAATAGGTAACGCTGTTGGGGTAGGTTACCGCTCCGCTTATCTTTACCGTACTCTGGTATTGCGGGATAAACAGCTTGTCCCCGTCGCGAAGCGTAATATCGTCGGGCCCTCCCGGATTGGCCAACGCTTTAACCAGGTCGATACCTACCGCATAATCGGTTATTTTCAGTTTGTTGATGTCGGTAGAGTCGTTGCTGGCCTTGTTGTTGCTTATGTCGAGGATGGTTTCCAGCTTCCGCATTTCGTCTTCGCTGAGTTTCCGTTTCAGGCTGGCCCCTTTTACGTAGGCCTGGTCGGAGATGCCGCCGGCCTTTTTAATCAGGTCGGTAAGCCGTTCGTTTTTGTGCGACAATACGTAAGCGCCCGTAAACAGTACTTCCCCGTCTATATCCACGATTTGCTGTTCCTGGTAACCCGGCGAGAAACGCACGATTACTTCGTCGAACGGTTCCAGTGTAAATAGCTTTTCGCCTTGTTGAATGCGGAGGTTTTCCGAAAGGTCGAATGTGTACACTTGGGCTATTTCGTGGCTGTATTCCTGCGAATACGGTTTCTTGATACGACGCGCTACTTCCACTTTTACCATGGCGGCCGCTTCACGCAATCCGCCCGCTTGTACTACGGCGTCTTCGATGGTCATGTTGTTTTTGAACGGTAAAACGGTATCGGGATAATTTACGGCTCCCCGTACCGTGATGGTGTATGCTTCCCGCAAGTCGAAAAGAGAAGGTATGTACAATTCGTCTTCCGGTTTCAGTTTCACGTCCGAAGCCGTACCGTTGAGGATACCCCGTACGTCGATGGCTACCACTTCTTTGGTAAAGTCGGGGTTTTGCCGGGTAAGCTGGGCGCGTCCGGTAAACTCGTCGCCTTTCACGCCGCCGGCTTTCATTATCAGTTCGCGCGCCGTGGAAATCATGTGCCCCAGCTCGTATTCGCCTTCGCGCCATACGGCTCCTTTTATCTGCACGCGGTTGGAGAACATCGGGATTACCGAGTCTACCATCACCGAGTCTTTGTCCATCAGGGCGAATACCGGATAGTTTTTCTTTTCCACCGTGGCGATGCTGTATTGGTCGCCGGCTTTCCGGATTATCCGGATGGCGCCGGTATAAGCGTCGCCCGTGAAACCGCCGGCGTATTTGATAAGCTGCTCCATGCTTTCGCCGTTCTTCATTTCGAAAATCCGTTTCCGTTTCACTTTCCCGCGCACCGTTACCTGGTTGTCGTAGGTGCCGATAATAATCATATCGTTGTCGTGCAGGCGGATATTCGAAGCGAAGTTTCCGTTCAGCAAGTATTCGTATACGTCGAGGCATGCTACTTCCTTGCTGTCGCGGTACACTTTGATACTACGCAGCGTACCGATGTCGTTTACCCCGCCGGCCGCATAAATCGCATTGAAAAGAGTGGCCAGCGAAGGAAGCGTATAACTTCCCGGCCGCACCGCCTCGCCCACGATATGCACTTTGATGGAGCGTATCTGCCCCAGGCTTACGTTTACAAAGGTGTTGGGGTCTTCCGGATTGACCAGTCCCGACATGATGCGTCCCAGTTCGTTTTTTATCTGGATGGCCGCCTGGTCTACCGTCAGGCCGCTGAGCGACACGGGGCCGATATTGGGAATATTGATAAACCCGTCGGGCGTGATTTTCTGCGTTATCTTCAGCTCCGAGGCGCCCCATACGTTGATAATCACTTCGTCACCCGCCGATAACCGGTAATCTTTCGGAGTAGGGAGGTTGAGGTCGGGTTCGAACGAGAGCTTCTTATCCGAGAAGATTTCTTTTCCGAATACGGTGTTCTCGAGTTTCTTCTTTTCTATTTCTTCGATTTGCTTTTGCCGGTCTTCTTCTTCCTCGGGAGTAAGGAAGATACCGGTTTCTTCATCGAGGTACTGCCGTTGGAGCAGGTATTTTTTCTTTTTCTCGTCGTCGTCCGTTTTCTCACCGTCTTTTTTCAGCGGGTCTTTCCGGCTGTCGTCGGTTTCTTCCAGGTCGGTGAGCGTAGAGCCCGACGTGCTGCCGGAAGTAAGGCCTTTCGAGCCG
>DBGBSM010000411.1:0-4521 GCA_048468815.1 Parabacteroides sp. | reverse complement strand
CACTAGTACGAGAGGACCGTGTTGGACAGACCACTGGTTTGCCGGTTGTACCGCCAGGTGCATTGCCGGGTATCTAAGTCTGGACAGGATAAGTGCTGAAAGCATCTAAGTACGAAGCCCTCCTCAAGATAAGATCTCCCTGAAGGGTGGTTGTAGACTACGACCTCGATAGGCTACAGGTGTAAAGGCAGTAATGTCATAGCCGAGTAGTACTAATAGCCCGAGACTTTCTCTTTTAAGGGTAGGTATATTTTTAGATTTTACTGTTGTGAAGGTTTGATTTTTTTAGTTTTTTGTCCACGTGTAGGAGTTTTAAAGATATTTAGGTGGTTATAGTGTTGAGGTTCCACCTCTATCCATACCGAACAGAGAAGTTAAGCTCAATTAACGCCGATGGTACTGCGTAAAAGTGGGAGAGTAGGTAGCCGCCGGTTTTAAGAAGAGAAGGGTCAGCATCCGATAAGAAGGAGGCTGGCCTTTTTTCGTTTAAGGCAATAAGAAATGAGGATGAAACGTATTGAAATGCATGATAAGACAGCTATTCTGATAGGATGTATCGTGTTGCTTTGCTGCAATTGCTCGCAATCGGCCAGGCAAAGCGAATGTTTCGATGTAGTTACGATAGATGTGTATGAAAATCTATATGATTTGAATGGTCGATTGAAAACGGTCGGGATTGAAACCACCCAGCGAATGTACGAACCGGGGGTGCCGGTCACTGAAAATGTAAATACCCGGTTGCGTGAATACTGTTATCGGAACGACAGCCTGTATGCTATACGGGAAACGGGCAGTTTGCATCCGAAAACAACAACGACCACCCGTTATACCGCCGATTCGGAAGAAACCGTTACTACGAATGCAAACAACGATACGACTGATTACGTTTTCTATCGGTATGCGGATCGTATGAAAAAAATTCCTGTCTATCAAAGGGTCGTTTGTAAATTGGCGAGCCCGCCGGTTTTTGACCTGAATGTGGATGACAATTACGAGGAATGGTATTATTACGATGAGAAAGGACGCCCAACTAAGATACTCAAACAGGATTTCAATACGAAACAGACCGTGGAAACTTACTTTTTCAGCGACTTGGAGTATAAAGACGCCTTGCGTTTAGTGCCGGAGTCACCAAACACGCAGGTCATTTTATGTGATAGGCAAAGTCATGTAAACGATACGGTAATCGAAAAGCAGTTCTGCGATGGAAAAATTGACCGAATCGTTAAAAAATATAAGCGTAATGAGAAGCGAATCGAATATACCTGGACTCCGGACGGAGAGAGTACGGAAACGAAATATACCGTAGGCGATACGGATATCGAGGTCATGGTTTTTTCTTCGGATTACGAGATGGTAGACAGTATGTACTCGAGAAACGGGAAGATGTTTCGAAGTGTGCGTATTTCCGACGATTCGCGGCAAGAAACAACGTCTGAATACGATCCGAAAGGAAACCCCACCCGGGAAATCTGTAAGATTAAATTTTTTTGAAGTCCGGGAGATACTTCGATAGGGGCAAACCGGAAATAGGAAACAGGAAGAGGACCGGAAATAAGCGGGAATAGTTACTTTCCGACCGGTACCGCCCCCGCCTCTACTTACTTTTTGTAACGAAACGCCCCTAAACCCTTAATTATTTGTAACAAACTACGAGGCTTCCGCTTTGTTTGTTTAATTTTGCAGCTAAAAACCGGATGAGCTTTCATTGGAACGTACGCACGGAATTGTTGTTGGGAAAGGAACGCGCCGAACACTTGAGCCGCAGCCATGTATTGGTGGTCGGATTAGGTGGCGTGGGAGCCTATGCGGCAGAGATGGTTTGCCGGGCCGGAATCGGTAAGCTAACGATTATCGATGCCGATACGGTGAACGAAAGCAACCTGAACAGGCAGTTACCTTCTCTTCATTCCACGTTGGGGCAACCGAAAGCCGAAGTAATGGCCAGGCGGCTGCTCGACATCAATCCCGAGTTGGAGCTTACGGTTTACCGGGAGTTTATCCGCGATACCCGTACGGAAGAAATCCTGGATTCGGCACCGTTCGACTTTGTGGTCGACGCTATCGACTCGGTAAGCCCGAAAGCCTATCTGATGTATCATGCCCGGATGCGCGGCTTGCCGCTTATTTCTTCGATGGGAGCCGGAGCCAAATCGGACCCGGCACAGGTAAAAATCGACGATCTTTCGAACACGTATAATTGCGGATTGGCCAAGGCGATGCGGAAGCGATTGAGCGGGATGGGAATAAAGAAAGGGATTCCGGTAGTGTTTTCTACCGAATTGCCCGATAAGCAGGCGATTATGCCGGTCGAGAACGAGGCGTGCAAGCTCACTACAGCCGGAACGGTTTCGTACATGCCGGCTGTTTTCGGTTGTTTTCTGGCTTCTTATGTAATACGGAAAATGTGTAATGGAAACGATGATTCGAACCCATCAGATAAAAAAAAGCTTCGGTAGCCTACAGGTATTGAAAGGAATCGACCTGACGATCGGGAAGAGCGAAATCGTATCGATCGTAGGGCCGAGCGGAGCCGGTAAAACTACGTTGCTGCAAATTATCGGTACGTTGGATAAGCCCGACTCGGGTACGCTCTTTATCAAAGACGTGGAGGTAGGGAAGCTGAAAGATAAGGAACAGGCTGCTTTCCGGAACCGGAACCTCGGTTTCGTATTCCAGTTCCATCAATTGCTTCCGGAGTTTACGGCGTTGGAGAACGTAATGATTCCGGCGCTCATCGCCCGGGAAAAAGCGGGTACGGCCGAGAAACGGGCCAAAGAAATACTGGATTTCCTGAGCCTCTCGGACCGGATGACGCATAAGCCGGCCGAGCTTTCGGGGGGAGAAAAGCAACGGGTGGCCGTAGCGCGCGCCTTAATCAACAATCCGGCTGTAATCCTGGCCGATGAGCCGTCGGGAAGCCTCGACACCAAAAATAAAGAAGAGCTGCATCGTCTTTTCTTCGAACTGAGAGATAAAATGAACCAGACATTCGTAATCGTTACGCACGACGAGCAACTGGCCAAAGATACCGACCGGGTGATTCGCATGCAAGACGGCATAATCCTGACAGCAGAATGACAAATCCTGGCAGAGCTACTTTCGGCAGTAAATTGGGAGTCATCCTGGCCTCGGTAGGAAGTGCCGTGGGGCTGGGAAATATCTGGCGTTTTCCGTACGAAACGGGTCAGAACGGTGGAGCGGCATTTCTGCTCGTTTACTTTATCTGCGTACTGGTATTGGGTTTGCCGGTTATGCTTACCGAGTTTTTTATCGGCCGCCATTCCCGGAAAAATACGGCCGGCGCCTTCGATACGATTGCGCCCGGCTCGAAATGGAACTTAATAGGCTACAACGGCGTGCTGGTGGCGTTCCTGATATTAGGTTTCTATTCGGTGGTGGCCGGCTGGACGCTGGAATACATTTACCAGTCGCTTACCGGGTCGCTGGCCGGAAAAACGGCGGAGCAATTCGCCGAAGGGTTTAATTTATTCAATTCGGGCGTGTTCCGGCCTATTCTGTGGACATTCGCCTTTATCGGTCTTACTCACTTTATTATCGTATCGGGCGTGAAGTCGGGTATCGAGCGCTCGTCCAAAATTATGATGCCCATGCTGTTTCTGATTCTGGTCGTGTTGTGCATCCGTTCGGTTACTCTCCCGGGAGCTTCGGTGGGGCTCGCGTTCCTTTTCAAACCCGATTTCGGTAAAATTACCTCTTCGGTAGTGCTCAGTTCGATGGGACAAGCCTTCTTTTCGCTGAGCGTAGGTATGGGATGCCTGGTTACGTATGCCTCGTATTTCGGGAAAAACACCAACCTGCCGAAAACGGCTTTGTCGGTTACGCTGCTCGATACGCTGGTTGCCATCCTGGCCGGCGTGATTATCTTTCCGGCCGTGTTCAGTTTCGGTATCCAGCCCTCGGCCGGTCCCGAGTTGGTGTTTATCACGCTTCCCAACGTATTCCAGCATTTGCCTGGAGGCATGTTGTGGTCGTTCGTTTTTTTCGTTTTGCTGGCGATTGCCGCACTTACTTCCACCATTTCGCTGCACGAGGTAGCTACGGCGTATGTGCTCGAAGAACATCATTTTACCCGGAAGCGGGCCGCTATCTTCGTTTCGCTGGGCGTGATGGCGTTAGGAACGGTCAGTTCGCTTTCGTTCGGTGTATTGAAGGATTTTACGATTTTCGGGCTTACGTTCTTTAATTTGCTGGATTATGTAACGGCCAAGCTGATGCTGCCTTTCGGCGGAATGCTTACCTGCATCCTGGTAGGCTGGCGTGTCGACCGCAAAATCCTCCGGGCGGAGCTTACCAACCAGGGTACGCTACCGTTCTACTTTTTCAATATATACGCTTTTATACTGAAATACATAGCGCCGGTAGCCATCGGGCTTATTTTCCTGAACGAGCTCGGCTTGTTCAAGTGGCTCGCCGGTTAACGGATAACCGATTCACCTCTTAACTTTGAAAAAATGATATGGAAAGATTTACTGTACTTCTCTAAAGGAGAACGGCGTG
>DBGBSM010000410.1:0-8851 GCA_048468815.1 Parabacteroides sp. | reverse complement strand
AAGTAGATGTAATCGATCCGGTCACGCTCGTCCGCTTCGGGCGCCCAACTCAATTTTTCCACGGGCACCAGCTTATTATCGGCCGGGAACGTAAACCCCGGACAAGCTACCGCATCCGGATACATTTCGCGGAACGAATCGCGGAATCCGTACTCCGTTAACAACACCGAGCAATCCCAACGCACCACAGCTCCCCGGTGGTCGAACAACTGCTTCGTATCCTCGCCCCAGTCCAAATGCGAAGGTTCGTTGAAATCACCTCCTAAAAAAAGGATACTCCCCTTTTCTTTTCCGGCATCTTCGATAACGGCGGCAATCGCCTCGTCGCGCAACGACTCCCGGTTCGCCCGCTCTATTTCGGCCGCATCCGTCACGGGAGCCTCTAACTTCTTCCACGTAACGCCGCTGTACCCCCGGGGCAAATAGCAAGCATAATGGGTATAATCGAGGTGGGCCGAGTATACGACTACCTTCCGCCCGGCGATTCGTAACGTAGCCTTCAGCACCGAAGCCGACTCGTTTCCGGGCGGATGCACCGCGCACTGGCTCCCGATTTCGTATTTCGACAAAATACCCGTATCCAACGCGCTGCTTTCGCCGAAATACCGTTTTCCCCGTTCTTCCAACGCTTTCCGTATCTTCGGGATAAACGGTACGCCGTTGTAATTCCGTACTTCACTGAACAACACGATGTCGGGCTCCAGGCGGCACACTTCGCCGGCAATCGCGTCGAAGCCCCCTTCTACCATCGTTCCTTCCTGCCAGATATTCATCTGGAGGATTTTTACCGGTGTTTCTTCGCCGTACAGCAAAGAAACACCCCATAAAAAGGAAATTAAAAACAGTTGTTTCCTCATCACACCTATACCTATATTATTATTGTATAATCCACATCGGCTTATTTACCTCGTCGACCCCGCCGTACTGGCGCTCTACCGCTTCTTTCACATGCTCGCCGTTGTAATCGAACTCGGACTGCGGATACATCCAGCGCACCGGAATCCGGTCGTGCACCGTATTCTGGTTCGTCGACGGATCGACCGGTAACACCGGATAGCCCGTACGGCGGTAATCGTAGTAAGCGTCGTAGGGATGTTGTAAAAAAGAAGCCACATAACGCTGCGTAAGCACCTTCGCGATATTCTCTTCCCGGTCGCCGCCCAACCGGATGACGGAGCTATCTAAAAAAGCGGCCTTTACCTCGTCGGTAAGCCGGCGCCCGTGGTGATAGGTTTCCTCGTCGGGCGTGTACGAAGTAATAAAATCGAGGCTGGCCCGGACTCCTTTCCGGTAATACCCGGCGGCATCGCCGGCTATCCAGCCCCGTAACACGGCTTCGGCCAGGATAAAATTCTGCTCCGCATACCCCAGCCTTACCAACGGCTCGCCGGGCGCATAATGCGTGTAACGGGCGTTCAGTCCGCTGTACCGCTCTTCGGTAAAAGCCTTTTTCACCTCTTCGAAAGGCAGCGAAGGGTCGGTTCCGATATAGGCATCCCAATCGTCGGCCGCAAGCCCTTGGCTTATTTTGGCAGCCGCCGGCTCGGCGTAGTAAAACAACCGGTAATCGCCGGTGCTTTTAAATACGTCCGTGAGCGTAACCGACAGCATCGCATAGCCGTAATGCTTGGTTTTGGTGTGGTTGAAGGGGTAAATTTCTTTTTCCTTTTCCGAGTATGCCAGTTGCAGGTTATCGTCGTTCGACTCCATCAACGGGCCCGACGATACGAGCCGGGCGAAACGTTCTTTCACCCTCAAATCGGCATCCGCCTCTTTTTTCGACAGATGCATCAATACTTTGAGCTGGAAAGCGGTAACCGCCTTCCGCCATTTCGCCGCACTGCCGCCCAGGAGCGGGTCGCCTTCGAAATCGGAGGCGACGGAAAAATAGCCGGCCGCCTTTTCCAAATCCGCCAGTACCAGCAGCATCACTTCTTTCTGGGTATTATAAGCCGGCTTTACATTCCCGCTCTCTCCGGCCAACGCCTCCTCGTACGGAATATCGCCCATATCGAGCGAAATGTAAAACAACCGGTACGCTTTCACGAAATGAGCCACGCCGGCGTAGGCATCCGCATTCTTCTCGTTCGTAAACCCGAGCATTTTCTCGCAATTAACCAGCGTTTTATAGCCCGAAAAACTTCCCCGGCCGAAGATGTTGTACTGATACGGCTCCACGCCGTCGCCCCAGGCCAGTTGCTTGCTCAATATATTGTCGTACACGAAATACTTGTTGCCGCTGGTTTGCGTAATATCGAGCAGCACTTCGGCGGCGAGCATGGCCGGCGTACTTTTATTGGCCGCATCCGGGTCGATATTCAGGTCGTCGAAATGGCTGCACGCGCTCCATAAAAATCCAATCAGCGTTATCCCTATATAGATGTATCTTTTCATATCGCTACAAATTTACAAATCCAATTTTACATTAAAACCCAGGTAACGTACCGAAGGCGAATTGAGTTTTTCGGCCGCCCGGTCGGGGTCGGAAAAACGGAACTCCTTGGTCCAAATCAATAAATTCTGCCCCACGAAAGCTACCGACGCTCCCTTCATGCGCAGCTTGTTGCAAATCGAAGCGGGCACATCGTAGCTCAGCGACAAATCGCGCAACTTAAAAAAAGTCTGGTCGTACACATGCTGGCTTTTCACTTCGCCGATATACGGGTTCATGGTCGACATATAGGTTTCGTACGAAACCTGCACGTCGTTCGGGGCGAAAACGCGGGTGTCGTTCACGATATTCCCGTAAGCGTCGTAATCCACTTTCCCGGACACCACCTTGACGCCTTCGCCTACGAAGTTCTTCCGGCCGTTCACTACCTCGTCGTACCGCCACGCATTGTCGGAGTCGATATGCGCTCCGGAGTTCCACAACGCCTGGTCGGTAATGGAATGGGCCACGCCCCCTACCCGTCCGTCGAAGGTAAAGTTCAGCGTAAAGTTCTTGTACCGCACGGTGTTGGTAAAGCCCCATATCCAGTCGGGGCTTTCGTAACCTGCTACCGATTGGTAATCGCTCTTCTTCGGATAACCGTTTTCGTGTACGATGCGGCCTTCCGCGTCGCGTTCCCAATCGTTCACGCCGAGCCAGTCCCAACGCTTGCCGGCAGCCACCCAGGGTTGCTGGGTAGAATAAACCGGATCGACTTCGGCGTAATAGTACCGGTCGCGCGCCCAGTTGAACAAAGCCGTCCAGCTCCAGTCGCCCGTTTTGACAATATCGCCCGCAACGGTAAGCTCCACGCCTTTCCGCACTTGCTCTTCCCCGATGTTAATCAGCGTGGTTTCGAACCCGGAGGCTTCGCTGATGCCGGCCTTGCGGGTAAGGTTATAATATAATTTATTGTAGTAGGCCAAATCTACCCGGAGCCGGTTATGTAACAGATTCACGGCCGTACCGAGCTCGTAGGTGCGCGTGGCCGACGGTTTTACCGTGGACTCCCGGAGGGAAACGGGATACGAAGCCGTGCTCAATCCGCCCCACACGTCGGGGGTGATGGTATAGGTTTGGTTGATTTCGTATACGTCGAGGTCTTTTTTCGTTTGCGTCCAGGAGCCGCGTATCTTCCAGAAATCGATTCCTTTCGGCATCGGAACGAATTGCGACAGCACGAGGCTTCCGGAAACGGAGGGATAAAAATAGGAACGGGTTCGGGAGGGCAGCGACGACGACCAGTCGTTACGCGCCGTTACATCCACGAATACCGTGCTTTTCCACGAGGCGGATACTTTGCCGTACAAGCTGTTCACCTGCTTTTTCTTCAGTTCGCTGGTCGTTTTTATCGGGTCGGCCGACGCCTTGAACGAGTAATAGCCGGGGATGGTAAGGCCGTTTTGCGTTTCGCCCATGATGTGGTCGCTTTTCCACAGGTAGATGGTTCCGCCCGCGAACCCGTCCACGCTGAAATCGCCCCACGTGTGCTCGGCCGAAAGCAGTATATCGTTATTCAAGCTGTATCCGCCCAACCGCTGTAGGCAGTAATACCCGTTCTTGTTCCAACCGCCCACCGCGCTGGCAGGATTTTTCCACTGTTTTTTTTCGGAATAGGCATCCAATCCGGAACGTACGGACAGTTTCAGCCACGAAGTAAAGTCGTACGAAGCCGACAGGTAGCCGTTTACCAGGTCGTAATCGTCGGAGCGGGTAATCTCGTTCGCAATCAGATAGGGATTGTCGTACCAGGTATCGTCCATCCAGTTCTGCTGTTCGTCTTTCACTACCCAATAATCGCGGTAATCGCGTATGTCGTACTCCGAGCCCGACCACACCAGTAAATTATACAAAAAGCCGCTTCCGCCGTATCCGGCGCCCATATCGTTGGGGTAAAAACGCTTGTTATACGTGAGGCCGCCGTCGAACGAAAAATTTTTCCACTTCATTTCGCCGGATACCGAGTAAATAAACTTGTTGAGTTTTTCGTTGGGGTACTGGCCTTTGTTGAACACATGCGTCAGCGAAGTGCGCACGCTGCCGTACTTTCCCTTCTGCGAAACGCTGATGTTGTTGTTCGTTACCAAGCTCAGTTCCTGGAAGTTTTTCAGGTTATTCTTTCCTTTCGATACCAAGGGCATTTCTTTCCACTCGTGCGTATAGGGGTCGTACTGCTCGGCCGTGCGGCCGATGTCGAGCTTGTCGCCCCACACATAGTCGCCCACCTTGTACCGGCCGCCCGAGCCGGAGCTATAAGCGGTTTGCACTTCGGGCTTCTTCAAATAGCCGGCATTGAACATCGTGCTGCTGTTCACGGTTACGCTCAACCCTTCTTTCTGCCCTTTCTTGGTAGTAACCATCACGGCTCCGGAACCGCCGCGCGAGCCGTACAAGGCCGAGGCCGTAGCGCCTTTCAGCACGTCGACGGATTCGATGTCGTCGGAAGCTATATCGTTGAGCGATACGTTGCCGTACGGTACTCCGTCGATTACCAGCAGGGGCGTTTCGCCGCGTAGCGACAGGTCGGGCGCGGCATTGAACTCCGTGCTGTTCTGCACGTTGAGGCCGGCTATTTTACCGGTGAGCGAGGTGGCTACGTTTACGTTTTTTACTGTTGACAGGTTTTCACCGCTTATCTTCTGCACGGCATAGCCCAGCGCCTTTTCCTCGCGTTTGATGCCGAGGGCGGTAACCACCACTTCGTCGAGGCTCTTGGTATCCTCGGCCAGCCGGACGGTAAAAGCGGTTTGATTGCCTACCGGTATCTCCTTCGTGAGATAGCCGATATACGAAATGACCAGTACGGATTTAGCCGGTACCGTGAGTTCGAACCGGCCGTCCAGGTCGGTTACCGTACCGTTGGCGGTTCCTTTTTCCACCACGTTGGCTCCGATAACCGGCTCGCCTTTGGCATCGTTTATCACGCCGGTAACGGTTTTCCGGAGGCTTGCCTGCGACCCGTTGCCGCGTTTCTCGAACAACACGATCGATTTGGGCGAAACGATTTCATACGCGATGTTCCTGCCGGAAAGCGCCGTATCCAACACCGCCCCGACCGAAGAGCGGGTACAGGAGATACTGACGTCGTTCCGGTCGTCGATTACGACATTCCGGTAGGAAAACCGGTAGGGTGTTTGCTTTTCGATTTCCTGGAAAACTTCTTTCAGCGAGGCATTAGTTAACCGAATCGTTACCTGTTGCTGCGCGTGCAGCCCGAAGCAACTAAAAAACAGCAGGAACGAGAAAAGGGCGTATCTCTTCCATTGAACGGGTTTATTCATGCTACATTCGTTTTAAGTGTTTAGTATTTTTCATTCGTTCCCTTGCAAGGTCGACTGTAAAGACAAGGGGCCGGGAAAAAAGTACCGGAAACGATATATGTTTTGTAGCATAAATAAGAAAAAGAACTTATTTCCCGGGCGAAACACCGGCGGTAAGCCGCACTTCTTTCCCTTCTCTTACCGGCATTAAGTTATAGGCCTTCCCGATAATCGTAAGCGCCTCGGTTATATCCGTTGCCGGAAGGGTGCCCGTGAACAGGTCGGAATCGCTTTCCCTGTAATCCGTTTTTATCCGGATTCCGTAATTTTTTTCGAGCCGCCCGATAACCTCGGAAAAACGGGCGTTCCGGAATACCATTTCGCCCCGCTTCCACGCAGAAGCATCTTCGATATACGTTTCGCTCCAAACGGTAATCGTGCCGTCGGCCCGGTTCAGTACCGCCCGCTGGCCCGGCTCCAATAACACGCCTTTATCCGTACGGGTGGAAAGGAAACGTACGCCCCCTTCCTCCAGCGAAAGCTCGGCCGTTTCGCTTTCCGGACGCACATCCAAGTTAAACGCAGTGCCGGTTACTTCCACTTCCAATCCTTCGGCATTCACCCGGAACGGGCGTTCCTTATCTTTGCTTACGCGGAAATAGCCTTCCCCTTCGAAGCGAACTTCCCGCTTATCCCGATTATACTCGCGGGGAATATACACCAGCTCCGAATGGGCATTCAAGGTAACCGACGTACCGTCGGGCAAGGTAATCGCGGCCCGTTCGCCCCGCCCGGTAGTAACGGCCAGCGTTTCGGCCGACATCCGGTTGTTTTCGCGATACAGGTACAGGGTGGTGAGGATAAAGAGCGGCAATAAAACAGCAGCCGCCAGCCGGAGCGTTTTTTTAACAGTTCGGTACAGAGCCGGTTTATTCCGGGAGTCGTGCGCTATCCGGGCATCGATTTTCCGTTTCAATCCGTTTACCCGTGCGGCCTCTATTTCCGATACGTCTATGTCGTCGCACATCCAGGCTTCGCGCATCGTTTTTTCGATTTCTTCGTCGTCCGCCGCGTTGACCTGTTCGCGTAAACGCCGAAGGTCGTGTACTGATAAGGTGTCTTTTCTATATTTATGTTCCAGCTCTTCCATCTTGTGCTTGTTTGTTATGTATTGACAACGTTTTTCCGATTATATACCATCTCCGGACAGTCAATTAACGATTAATAACCATCCCGCTATCCAGGCTATTTTATCCAGTTCTTCGCGTAAGCTCTTCAATCCCTGCGACAATTGATTTTTTACCGTTTGTTCGCTCACCCCCGCCTCTTCGGCCACTTCCTTGTTCGAAAGCCCTTTTAAACGGGAAAGTTCGATGATTTTCCGTTGGGCGGGAGGTAATTTTCGTAGGGCGGCCCGCAGCTTTCGCAAAAAATCTTCGTATTCCAACGGGCAGGAGTAAGCCCCCGGCACCGGCTCGGCACGGCAAGCCACATAATCCTCGTATACAGGCGAGTTTACTTTGGCCCGGTAGGCGTTGATGAGATAATGCTTGGCTATGATAAACAACAGGGAACGCAACGTTTCTTCCTGGCGGATGCTCGCGCGACTATTCCACAGGCGTACGAATACGTCTTGAACGATTTCTTCCGCATCTTCCCAGCGCTTGGTATATTGCTTGCAATAGGCCAGCAACCGTTTGGCATACATCCCGTATATTTCGTCGAATGCTTTCCGCGAACCGTTTTTCAAGGCGCCGATCAACAAACGCTCGTCGGGATAGACCGTGTGGTTCATGTTCTCCGTGTAAGGCTTCATTCCAATTGGTTACAAAGACAGGCTTCGTGTTGGGTGTAGAAGATAGTGCAAGCCGGATGCAGAAACGAACGGTGTTCGATTATACAGACGGCGCCGCTTATCTTCGTTTTTTGTGAAAAACAAAAATAACCGTTTTACCCCGGAAATACGGTAAAAAAACAAAAAAACACGAAATTCCTTCTGTTAACGGGAGGAATTTCGTGTTTCTTATCAGGCTGCCGCCGGGTTTTACAACCCGAAAGCCGCTTTTATCCTATCTACATAATCCAGTTTTTCCCAGGTAAACAATTCCACCTCGCAAACCACCGGCGTAGGGTTATACCGCGAACGGAACGTTTTGGTAACCGTTTCCGGGATACGCCCCATATGGCCGTATGCCGCCGTTTCCACATAAATCGGGTTGCGTAGCTTCAACCGTTCCTCGATGGCCTTCGGACGCATATCGAACAGTTGCCCTATCTTTTCGGCAATTTCGCCGTCGGTCATGCCCACTTTGCTACGGCCGTACGTGTTAACGAAGATATTCATCGGACGCGCTACGCCGATGGCATACGAAACCTGCACCAGCATTTCGTCGGCTACTCCGGCAGCTACCATATTTTTAGCGATGTGACGCGCCGCATAAGCAGCCGAGCGGTCTACCTTCGAAGGGTCTTTTCCGGAAAAAGCGCCGCCGCCGTGCGCTCCTTTTCCTCCGTAGGTATCGACGATGATTTTACGTCCGGTAAGCCCCGTATCGCCGTGCGGGCCGCCGATGACGAACTTGCCGGTAGGATTTACGTGGTACGTAATGCCGTCAGTAAACAACCGTTGCACCTTTTCGGGGTACCTGGCTTTTACACGGGGGATAAGCAGGTTTTTCACATCTTCGGTAATCACGTCCTGCATCGTTTTGTCGGCTATCGCCTGTGCTTCGGGCGTAGCGTTCAACGGCTGGATAAACTCGTCGTGTTGCGTGGAAATCACAATCGTGTCGATGCGCAAGGGGGTACCGTCGTCATCGTACTCGATGGTTACCTGGCTTTTGGCATCCGGACGCAGGTAAGGCATGCGCTCGTTTTCGTTTTTACGGATAGCCGCCAACTCCTGCAACAGCGTATGCGAAAGGTCTAAGGCCAGCGGCATATAGTTGCCGGTTTCGCAGGTAGCGTAGCCGAACATCATTCCCTGGTCGCCCGCACCCTGGTTGTAAGGGTCTTCGCGTTCCACACCGCGGTTAATATCGCCCGACTGTTCATGGATGGAAGAAAACACGCCGCACGACTTGGCTTCGAACTGGTATTCGCTTTTGGTATACCCGATCTTTTCGATCACACTGCGTGCTACATCCTGCACATCTACATA
>DBGBSM010000409.1:0-2517 GCA_048468815.1 Parabacteroides sp. | reverse complement strand
TAACCAACTTTGTTAACCTTAAATCTAATACTATTATGAAAAAACCACAATGCAAATATACGGCTGCAGTACGCATTTGTCAAGTCTTTTTCGGCTAATAAACGTCAACTTTCCGCCCGCTTTGGGTAAAAAGTGTTAGGTAAGATAAAACTATATACATTACACGCAAAATCTGCTAAATTTAACAGTTTGCCGTGCTTTTTCAGCTTGCTTTATCCGGATATACGGCCAAAGCGCGAAACCGGAGTAAACCGCCATGTCCGTTATCCGGCAGCCCCTATTTGTTCCGTTCTTTTTTGAAACGGGGCCGGTGATTACAGCGAAAGGCGTTCTTTCAGGAGCTTGTACCCCGCGCTGCTGGCTTTTACGCTCAGATGATTTTTCAACCGTATGTGATAGGTTTCCTTTCCGAACAATTCGATTCGCAAAATAGCATGCACATTCACGAGCACCGAGCGATGAATACGTACGAAACCGGCCGGGGCGAGTTGTTCTTCCAATTGCTTCATGGTTTGCTCTTTCACGTATTGTGTAGTAGCGGTAAAAAACGTAACATAGTCGCCGCATGCCTGGATGTATAATACTTCGTCGGGTTGCAGCAGGTAAATGCGGGCGCCGTCTTTTACGGAGATAGGAGCCGGGTTGCCAGGGGGCGAAACAGCCGGAGCAGGGGCAATTGCGGTGTTTTCGGTTTCCTCGCAACGAGTCGTCCGGTACATGCGGTACCATTGGAGCAGGATAATCCATCCTCCCAGGCAATAAGCA
Source organism: Parabacteroides sp. (assembly GCA_048468815.1). Taxonomy (GTDB): domain Bacteria; phylum Bacteroidota; class Bacteroidia; order Bacteroidales; family Tannerellaceae; genus Parabacteroides_B. The sequence goes on along the minus strand of DBGBSM010000409.1, from coordinate 1,752 downwards.
CAGCGGAAAGGTAATGTAAAAGCGAACTGGTTCCAGCCGGACGGAATGAACGATTGTTCTACCGCTACGCTGGCGCCTATCGAAAAAGTCACTGCCGTTACAGCCAGCACTCCCTGTAAATAAACCCCGCGCAGCACCCCGGTTACGTACCAGGCCCAGAAGCCGGCGGCTCCCAGCAGCGCGATGCCGGCTATGCTTCCGGCCGCGGCCGGCAATAGCGGCAGCTTTCCGTATGCTACCAATGAAAAGATGTATACTCCCGTAAGCGCTACCGCCGCCAGGACGGCGGTAATCCGGTACGGAACGAACCGGAGAAGCGGATGTTCCTGCATAAGGTCAGTTTTTAAATTCGATGCCTCCGAAAGTGATGGTTCCCCTTATTATTAATGTGTGTACCGGGTCGGTTTCGGCCGGCGCCTGTTGCCGTTTATCGTCGCTGCCGCCCACTACGGCATGCAACCGGGGTTGTATGTTCCATTCGGCAGGGATATAGATTTCGATTCCGCCGAACGTGCATTCCACGTCGATGTACGTAACGGGCTCGGCGAGCGTAGTGCGTCGCAAATCGAGTGCGATTCCGCCGAACGAGTTTTTGATAGTCGCTCCTTTGAATACCGGGTCGAATACGATTTGGCGTACCGCACCGAACCGGTTATTCAGTTCCACATACCCGTCGGTACAGACATAATCGGTACAGGCGTTCGGTGCGGAGCGAGCCGGCCGGTACGATTTGCGCTTCCGGTGCAGCAGCGGCTTGAGCAAAACGAGCATACCGATAACAATACATGCCAGCGGCCAGCTTATCTCGGCCCAGGGGCCTGAGGCGATGCCGAGTTCAGGTAAAAGAAAAACGGCACCTATCGCCACGGCCGCCAACCCTTGCAGGAAATGTTTGGCAGCGATGCTCCATATGCCTACATAGATAAGGAGTGTTTGCCAGGATACCAGGGTTCCGAACTGCCCGGAGGTAAGGTAGCCCATGTTTTTCGCCTGCCAGGCGAGTCCGACGTAAATAAACGGAATAGCCCAGAAAAAATTCTTTTTGATATGCATCATGCTTCGTTTTAATTGGTTCGGTACAAAAGTAAGATAAGGGTAGGCTATGCGCAAGCGCCGGACGGCGGTTTACCGGCTATACCCGGCGAATGCCAGTAAATTCCCGACGAATCGCGAAAAGGGAAAAGAAAAAAGGAGCCGGGGCCCCTATAAACAATTAAAGGTTGTCTCCCGACAACCCCTAACCAACTTTGTTAACCTTAAATCTAATACTATTATGAAAAAACCACAGTGCAAATATACGGCGGAAAAACACCGTTTGTCAAGTCGCAGGCATGCAATAAGTGTTAAGCATGCGGCCGGATTTATCCAAAAAGAATTAAGCGGTTCTAATGTATATGCAAAACAACCTAAATCTTTTAAATTTAACAGTCGGCAGGGCGGTATGGAGCGGTTTGTCCGGCACGGTCCCGGGAGTATCCGGGTGTTCGGACAAAAACCAATAAGGAGATGAAAATTGCCGGCGTATCTCCGGGGATATACCCGGCACCGGCATTTTTCGTCTCCTCGTATCCTTCAGTCCGCACCGTATGGAACGGACCAGTTTTATTTCTGGTTCAACAAAATATCGTCGATGGCTTTTTTCAGCGATTCTTTCGACATGGCACCCTGCGCCATCTGAGGCTGTCCGTTCATCGGGCAGAACAAAAGCGACGGAATGCTCCGGATACCGAAAGCGGCAGCCAGTTCTTCTTC
>DBGBSM010000408.1:0-7944 GCA_048468815.1 Parabacteroides sp. | reverse complement strand
CCCATCCGCTTACCGGGACCGGAATACAGGCCGTGGCATTTCCGGCAACAGGCCGGAGACACCCGGGAAACTGCCGGTTTTTCCGTCCTTGTGCGAAAGCTCGCCCGTTACGCCGCGCCTGCCGGAGTAAACGTTTTTTTCGTGCCGGCATGCATACAACCGATAGATTATTAACTTATTAAAAAGTATAAGGGCTTCCTCTTTTATCTGTTACTAATTTGTTATCTTTGCACCCTGTAAGCGAGCGAGGTATATAAGCCCCGTTTCCTTACGAAGCGGACGGTACATCCCGACGCGACACGTAGAATACCCTAATAAATCGACGATATGATTCTATTCTTTCAATCTCCCACAAAAACGGTGCTGGCTGTCGAGGCGGCACAAGCCTTCTCTTCCGAAGATGTTCAAAAGCTCGTTTGGTTGTTCAGTGAAGCCACTCCCCTTCAATCCGAAACATTGAACGGCTGGTATGTGGGCCCACGCCGGGAAATGATTACCCCGTGGAGTACCAACGCGGTAGAAATCACCCAGAACATGGGACTGAAAGGCATCGCCCGCATCGAAGAATATTTCCCCGTATCCGGTGCGGACGCCGAGCACGACCCGATGCTGCAACGGATTTACAACGGACTCGACCAGGATATTTTTAAAATCAGCAAGCAACCGGAGCCGATCGTTTACATCGACGACATCGTAGCGTACAACGAAAAGGAAGGGCTCGCGTTAAGCAACGAGGAAGTGGCCTACCTGAACGAAGTAAGCGAAAAGCTGGGCCGGAAGCTCACCGACAGCGAAGTATTCGGTTTCTCGCAAGTGAACTCCGAACACTGCCGCCACAAGATTTTCGGCGGTACGTTCATCATCGACGGGGAAGAAAAAGAAAGCTCGCTCTTTAACCTGATTAAGAAAACATCGGCGGAGAACCCGAACAAACTGGTTTCCGCTTACAAAGATAACGTGGCCTTCAACGACGGGCCGGTAGTGGAGCAATTCGCACCCGCATCGGGCGACAAACCCGACTTTTTCGCAGTAAAAAACATCCCTACCGTGATTTCGCTGAAAGCCGAAACCCATAACTTCCCCACTACGGTAGAACCGTTCAACGGAGCGGCCACCGGTTCGGGAGGCGAAATACGCGACCGGTTGGGTGGCGGAAAAGCCTCGTTGCCGATTGCCGGAACAGCGGTATATATGACGTCGTACCCGCGCACCGACGGCGAAAGGGAATGGGAAAAAGCGATGCCCGAACGCCCGTGGCTGTATCAAACGCCCGAGCAAATCCTCATCAAAGCCTCGAACGGCGCTTCCGACTTCGGAAACAAATTCGGGCAACCGCTGATTTGCGGCTCGCTCCTTACGTTCGAGCATGCCGAAAACTATAAAAAATTCGCTTACGATAAAGTAATCATGCTGGCCGGAGGCGTAGGATTCGCCAACAAACGCGATGCGTTGAAAGGGGAGCCGAAGCCGGGCGAGAAGGTGGTTCTTTTAGGAGGCGACAACTACCGGATCGGTATGGGCGGCGGCGCCGTATCGTCGGTGAATACCGGACAATACGCCAGCGGCATCGAGCTGAATGCCGTACAGCGGGCGAACCCGGAGATGCAGAAACGTACCTCGAACGTGATCCGGGCGCTGGCCGAAGCCGACGAAAACCCGATTGTTTCCATACACGACCACGGAGCCGGCGGACACCTGAACTGTTTGTCGGAACTGGTGGAAGCCACCGGCGGTAAAATAGACATGTCGAAATTGCCGGTAGGCGACCCTACCCTTTCGGCGAAAGAAATTATCGGGAACGAAAGTCAGGAGCGGATGGGGCTACTCGTAGGAGACGAAGCCATCGACCGCATCCGGCGCATTGCCGACCGGGAACGGTCGCCGATGTATGTGGTAGGCGAAACCACCGACGACATGAAGTTCGTTTTCGAGCAGGCCGACGGGCAGAAACCCATCGACATCAAGCTGGAATACATGTTCGGCAAGCCGCCCCGTACGATTATGACCGACCATACAGTAAAAGAAACCTACCGGCCGGTAGCCTATAACCTGAAGGACTTGCACCATTACCTGGAAAACGTGTTGCAACTCGAAGCGGTGGCTTGCAAAGACTGGCTTACCAACAAGGTAGACCGCTCGGTATCGGGTAAAGTGGCGCGCCAGCAATGCCAGGGCGAACTGCAATTGCCGCTGAGCGACCTGGGAGCCGTTGCGTTGGATTACCGGGGCAAAGCGGGTATAGCCACCTCCATCGGACACGCGCCGCAAGTAGCGCTTATCGACCCGGCCGCCGGCTCGGTGATGGCGATTGCCGAAGCGCTGACCAACATCGTTTTCGCTCCGCTGACAGATAAGCTGGAAGGCGTTTCGCTAAGCGCCAACTGGATGTGGCCGTGCCGGAACGAAGGGGAAGACGCCCGTTTGTACAAAGCGGTGGAAGCGGCTTCGGATTTCGCTTGCAGCCTGGGCATCAACATTCCTACGGGAAAAGACTCGTTGTCGATGACCCAGAAGTACGGCGACGAGAAAGTAGTGTCGCCAGGCACCGTGATTATCTCGGCAGGCGCCGAAGTAAGCGACGTGAAAAAAATCGTTTCGCCCGTATTGGTGAACGATAAAAACACCTATATCTATTATATCGACTTTTCGTTCGATACATTTAAATTAGGCGGTTCTGCCCTGGCGCAATCGCTGAACCGGATAGGCGACGAGGCTCCCACCGTTCGGGATACCGAATATTTCCGGGATGCCTTCGATACCGTACAGGAATTGATTGAAAAAGAGCTCGTACTGGCCGGACACGACATTTCGGCGGGCGGTATGATTACCGCGTTGCTCGAAATGAATTTCGCCAACGTAAACGGCGGCCTGGAGGTAAACCTGGATAAGCTGGCCGAAACGGACATCGTAAAAATCCTGTTTGCCGAGAACCCGGGTATCCTGATTCAGGTAAAAGACAAAAAAGCGGTGGAAAAGATACTGGAAGAAAACGGCATCGGTTTCGCCTCGATTGCCAAGCCGACGGACGAACGCCACCTCCTGGTAACGAAAGACGGTGCGCAGTATCATTTCGGTATCGATTACATGCGCGACGTATGGTACTCGTCGTCGTACAAGCTGGATATCCGCCAGTCGGGCAGCGTATGCGCCGGAAACCGGTTCGAGAACTACAAGATGCAACCGGTGGAATACAAATTCCCGAAACACTTTACGGGAAAACTGGCGGACTACGGTCTCACGGCCGACCGGAAAAGCGAAAGCGGTATCAAAGCCGCCGTAATCCGGGAAAAAGGATGCCAGTGCGAACGCGAAACGGCTTACGCGCTTTACTTAGCCGGTTTCGATGTAAAAGACGTGCACATGACCGACCTGGCTTCGGGACGCGAAACGCTGGAAGACGTGAATTTTATCGCCTTCTGCGGCGGATTTTCCAACTCCGACGTACTGGGCTCGGCCAAAGGGTGGGCAGCCGGTTTCCTGTATAACGAAAAAGCGAAAAAGGCGCTCGACGCCTTCTACGCCCGTCCCGACACGATGAGTATCGGTATCTGCAACGGTTGTCAGCTGATGGCCGAGTTAGGGTTGATTTATCCGGAACACGAAAAGAAGCACAAAATGCTGCACAACGACTCGCACAAGCTCGAATCGGGATTCTTGAGCGTGGAAATACCGAAAAACGACTCCATCATGTTCGGTTCGCTGGCCGGCTCGAAAATCGGAATCTGGATTACGCACGGCGAAGGCAAATTCGATTTTCCGTACGAAGAAAAAGAATACCACATCGTAGCCAAGTACAACTACGACGGGTATCCGGCCAATCCGAACGGCTCACCCTGGTCGGTTGCCGGCGTTTGCTCGAAGAACGGGCGCCATTTGGCGCTGATGCCGCACCTCGAACGGGCGCTGTTCCCGTGGCAATGCGGTTATTATCCGAACGAACGCAAAGGAAAAGACGAAGTAACCCCGTGGATCGAGGCTTTCGTCAACGCCCGGAAATGGATCGAATCCACGAAGTAAACCGGCTGTAGCGGCTTACCCCGCCCCCCCGGATACAGACGGAGTTACGGAATCGCGGCACTTTTACGCTCTTTGGGTTTAAAAGCGCTTCCGATTTCGTAACTCCGTTTTTTTGTCTGAAAAGAGATGTCTTGTACTATTTCATCCGTTCCGGTAGCCCGGTTACCGGCTTGTTTATCTTTTTTCCCGCCCGGAAATTCGCTTGCCGGGGACGCCGGCAATATTGCCGCCGACGCTGGCAAGTTTGCCGCCGACGCCGTTTTTATTGCCGCCGTCGGCGGCAAACAAAAACAACGGCATGCTGCCGAAGAAAGTCGTTTCCGTTTTTGCAGAAACCTACAATAGAAAAGAACTACCTTAAGCTATACTCCAGTCGATTTGCGTGTGACGAACGACAGCCACCATGCTTCTTATTTACCGGATGTATGGAAGAAAGCGCGTACCACCGCATTTTTTTACCGCTTTTGCCGGTTCGTCCGGAAATAAAACGTACCTTTCGGACGATAAATTCAAATCATCCGATTCCATGAAACAATTCGTAGCAGCAGCCATTATCCTGCTTCTTGCCTGGACGCAAACCGCCGGCGCCCGTGAAAAAACAGTAAACCGGCCTCCTTTTACCGCCTGGAGTTCCGCCACGCTCGAAATCGATAAAATCGTACTTTCCGATACGGCAACCGTATTTTTTATCGACGCATTTTACATGCCCCGCAACTGGATACGCATCGACAAAGATACGTACCTGAAGGCCGGCGACACCCGCATTCCCATCCGCAGTAGCGACGGAATCGAACTGAGCAAGGAATTCTGGATGCCCGACTCGGGCGAAGCGTCGTTCCGGCTGGTTTTCCCGCCGCTGCCCAAGGGCACGAAAACCATCGACTTTATCGAAAGCGATTGCGAAGATTGCTTCAAGATATGGGACATCCGGCTCGACGGCCGTCCGGCACCTGTTACCATCGACCGGTCGTGGACACAGCAACCGGTTGAAAGCGAAGCGGAAAAAACGCCCCGCTTCGAAAAAGGGACTGCCGTATTATCGGGCAAACTGCTCGGCTACCGACCATCCATGCAACTGAGCGGCACCATACAATATCAGAACATATTAACGCACGAAGACAAATCGGTTAAATGCGACATCGGCGACGACGGTTCGTTCCGGGTAGAACTACCGGCTGTCGCTCCGGTAAAGGTGTTCTTCATGTCGCCGTTCTTTATGGAGCATGTGGTAGTAGCGCCCAACCGGGAAACGCAATTGCTTATCGACTTGCGCGAAAACGCCCGGGCGTTTTCCCGGCTAAAGGAAAAAGAAAAGCCGTATGGGAAAAAAGCCTATGTAAAAGGAGCGTACGCCGCGCTGAATAACGACTTGATAAACCGTCCCTTCCAGGTTTCGTTTTATCCCTCTACCCGGGAAGAATGGGAGCAGCAACTCGATACGATTACCGGCATGAGCCTGCAACAATACAAAGACTACTGGCATAACCGGTACCGGGAAATAACCGACGGTATAGACCGGGGCGGCGATTACAACGACTCGTACCGGCAAATCTGCCGTTTATCGGCCGGCATAGCGTATCTGATGAAACTCACCGAAGCGAAATACGAACTGGGTGACGCTTACAAAAGAGCGAACGGCATTGACCGCCGGTTACCGCCTACGGGGTTCGAATTAGGTGAAGTTCCCGCCGATTACTACGACTTTATCCGCGAACTCGACGTGAATAATCCGCTTATGCTGCTTTGCGAAGGCTACGGCGACCTGCCGAACATGCTGGCGAATACCTCTTCGACCGTGGAAATAGAGAATCCGTACGCGTTGTTCGAATATCTCATCGACTCGGGAAAGCTGGAAGCGCAGGAAGTAGCTTTGCTGAAAGAATACATCGCCGACAGCCAGGCGGGAAAAAATCCGGAGAAAGTAAAAGAAATGATGGCGATTCGCAGACGTTACGACGAATTATTCCAGGAATATTCCAGGAAAACGGCGAAAAAACAAATGCTGACCGCCTTGCTTCCTACCGGCCGCGGCTTGTTTTTCGAGCTGTCGGACGTTCAGCAAATCGCCCGCACGCTAAACGACCTCGAACCGTTAAACGAAACCGACCTGGCCCGGTTGGATACGTTTGCGCCCGAATACAAGGAAATTCTTCTCGCCATGAACAGCGAGGTGATTCAACAAATAGAAGAGAACAAGAAAAAAACCGGGTATACCTTAAACGAAACGCCCCAGGTACCGAACGAAGCATTAGCCAAGGCTATTTTTTCGAAATACAAAGGAAAAGTGATTTTCGTGGATTTCTGGGCCACCTGGTGCGGCCCTTGCCGCAAAGCCATGGAACTGGCCGAGCCGGTAAAAGCGGCGTTAGCCGGGAAAGACATCGTTTATTTATACCTTACCGGCGAATCGTCGCCCCTGGGAGCCTGGAAAAACATGATTCCGGATATTCACGGCGAACATTACCGCCTCACTCAAGACCAGTGGAATTATATCTGCGACCGGTTCCAGGTAGAAACCATTCCGTCGTATGTAATTATCGACCGGAACGGAAAACAAGTATATTTCCACGTCGGATTCATGGGCGCGAACGCGATGAAAGAACGATTGCTGGAGGAAACGGAAAAGAAATAACCGGAAGGAAAAAAGAAAGTGACTACGAGCATGTTTTCCACGGCCCTTATTACAACATAAGGTTCGTGCAGACTTGCACATAGTCACTTAAATAGCGGGAAATACCGGAAAGCAGGTGCAGAATAATCAACAAGAGAAAGAAGAGACATAATTTGTCGGTACGCCTGCTCTTTACGCAACATCGCATTCATGCCCCTGCCTGTTCCGGTATTCCCCTTTTCTTTCGTTCACAAAAGGATCAATAGGTATTGGTGCTCGCATTGTGGGCAGCCATATCTATATGTTCTTTCCCTTTATTAACCATACCCTTTGCTTCGTCAGCCAGATACTCGGCTTTGTTCTTACCCGTATCCACTGCGTTTTTGATCTTTTCTTTCGCCTTGCCGGCAAATTCATGCGCTTCGTCGCACATGTGATCGAATTTTCCTTCGTCCGCCATTTTGCGAACAACGTATCCGGCTGCAATCCCAGCCGCTAATCCTAAAAATAAGCCTTTCACAACAATTCGGTTTTAAATTAATAACTACATAAGTAACCGAAAATCAATTTATATTGTTGTGCAAAAGAACGGGCCGTTAATATAAATTCAAATACGCCCGTTACCGGTACGGCTACGGTTTAATGCCGTGGACAACCGGATTCGCTTCCGGCCTTCCGTTCCGTTTTTCGCGGTTTATCAGATAATTTTACAGAGCATAGGGTTATTTATCGCAAAAAACGGAACTGTTTTTATTCAAGTCCCGACAGAGATACACCCGTACTTTTTACGTATATTTGTGTAAACGAATTATCTGAACATGCATATATGAAAAAAGTACTGAATTTAGTTGTTGTTTTTTCGTACCTCGGGTATGCTGCCGCTTCGTTCGCACAGGAAACCAAGCCGGCTATGACTTTCGACGAACTGGCTGCGTGGAACCGGATCAGTGAAAAAACGATTTCCGACAACGGCCGGTGGATTGCCTGCACCATCGAACCGTGGGTGGGAAACCCGGCGGTGAAGCTATACGACCGGAAAGGAAACGAAACCGCATCGTTCGCACCGGCCACCGGCAGCCGGTTTACCTCTACGGGCAATTACTGGCTGCTAACGGAAAAGCCGGCGAAAGAAACGCTCGATTCGCTGAAACTCAAAAAAACGAAGAAAGAGGAAATGCCTAAAAACAAGCTGGTGATTTACGAAACCGCAACCGGCAACACCCTCCGCATCGATTCGTTGCGCGACTACCGGGTAGCGGCCGAAGGCGATTGGCTCGCTTACCGGCGCGACACGAAAGATTCACTTTTATACATAC
>DBGBSM010000407.1:0-7080 GCA_048468815.1 Parabacteroides sp. | reverse complement strand
AGCTGATTTTTGCCGGTCAGGGCAGCGGATGCAATTTCCCGATACCCGCATTGAATTCACCCACGATTTCTTCCATCATTTCCGCAACCGTTTGTTGCTCCCGGAAAAGAGAAGCTATTTGTCCGATTTCCAACTCGCCTTCCTCCAATTCCCCTTCGAAAATTCCTTTCTTGGCACGTCCTTTACCCAGCAACGCCCGCATCTCTTCCGCCGAAGCGCCCCGGTTTTCCGCCTCTTCCACCTGCCGGAAAAAATCGTTCTTCACCAGTCGGGTCGGAGCCAGCTTTTTCAGCATCAGCCGCGTATCGCCTTCGTTCAGCGACAGGCAAAGCCGTTTGAAATCGTCGTGTGCCGAGCTTTCCCGGGCCAGTGCGAACCGCGTACCGATTTGCACCCCTTCCGCGCCCAAGGCGAAAGCAGCCAGCATCCCGCCCCCCGTACCGATGCCGCCGGCAGCCATCAACGGAAGCGAAACAGCCTTCCGAACCGAAGGAATCAGGCACATCGTGGTGGTTTCTTCGCGTCCGTTATGGCCGCCTGCCTCGAAGCCTTCGGCCACGACCGCATCCACGCCGGCCTCTTCGCACTTGGCTGCGAACTTGGCGCTCGATACCACATGCGCTACCGTAACACCGTTCTCTTTCAGGTAACCGGTCCAGGTTTTCGGGTTGCCCGCCGAGGTGAAAACGATTTTAACCCCTTCTTCCACTATCAGGCGCATCAGCTCTTCTATATCCGGATACAGCAGCGGCACGTTTACGCCGAAAGGTTGCCGGGTAGCCTCCCGGCACCGGCGGATATGCTCGCGCAGCACGTCGGGATACATCGAGCCCGCACCCAGTAAGCCCAGACCGCCCGCATTACTTACGGCCGAAGCTAACTTCCAGCCGCTACACCATACCATTCCTCCCTGGATTACCGGATACCGGATGCCGAACAACCGGCAGATTCTATTTTCGTCCATGCGTTTCTTTTTTTAATTGACACGGCAAGATACGCATTGTATCCCGAACAGGCAACAGGCGTTGAAAACAGAAGCCCGCTAAAAACAGAGGCGAAACGGCAAAAGGACGAATCCCGACTACTTTTTTCAGCCAAACACCCATTTTATTTCCTCGTAACCGCCTATATTTGCTCCGGTGTTCAGGAGAAAAGTAAAAACAATAATCGATATGAAAAAGTTAATCATGCTCACCCTCTCCGTTTGTGTGCTCGGCTTTTCTGCGTGCCGTACGCCACACAAGGAAAGTAAGGAAAAACCGCTCACCGTGAAAGTGGATACCGTACGCCCGTACGGCAGCGAGCTGTCCGTTTCGTTTCCCGGGAAAATCAAAGCGGCCGAGGATGTAAACCTGGCTTTCCGGGTATCGGGCACCTTGCTCCGGGTACCGGCCGATGCGGGCCGCCGGGTGAAAAAGGGCGACTTGCTGGCCGAAATCGACCCGCGGGATTACCGCATTCAACTGGCCGCCACCGAAGCCGAGTACAACCAGGTGAAAGCCGAAGCCGGCCGGATTATCGAGCTGTACGGAAAAAAGAGCGTGCCCGAAAACGATTACGACAAGGCCGTGTACGGATTGCAGCAGATTACCGCCAAGTACGAAGCCCACAAGAACGCGCTGCAAGATACCCGCCTTACCGCCCCTTTCGACGGTTACGTGCAGAAAAAGCTCTACGATAAAGACGAAACGGTTTCGGCCGGAATGCCCGTCGTTTCTCTTATCAGCGCCAACCGGTTCGAAGTGGAAATTCATATTCCCGCCAGCGATTACCTCAGGCAGCACCGGTTCCGCAGCTATACGGCCGTGCTCGAAATTCTGCCCGGACAGGTATTACCGCTCGAATTGATCGATATCGCCCGCAAGGCCAACGCCAACCAGTTGTACACCATGCGCTTCCGGCTGGCCGATGTGCCGCAGGTGAACCTGGCCGCCGGCATGACGGCCGAAGTCACCATCCATTACCTTCCCGGTGCGAACAGCCTGCACCGCTTGCCGGTTTCGGCCGCGTTCGAAAACGGCGGGAATACCTGCGTGTGGGTATACGATGCGGATACGCGCCGGGTACATGCGCGGCAGGTAGTTCCGGAAGAACTTACGAAAGACGGCAGTCTCGTTCTGTCGGGAGGAGCTGTGGCCGGCGAGGTCGTGGTATCCGCCGGCGTACACAGTCTGGAAGAAGGCATGGAAGTGGAAGTGCTTCCGCCTGCAAGCGAAACCAATATAGGAGGTGTGTTATGACGAGCTTATCCGAGTACGCCCTGGGCAACCGGGCCATCGTGAAGTTCTTCATCGCCGTGTTGGTTGCCGGCGGCCTGTTCGCTTTCTGGCAGATGAGCAAGATGGAAGACCCGGAAATCCGGGTGAAACAGGCCGTGGTGGTCACGGTGTATCCCGGCGCATCGGCCCACGAGGTGGAGCTGAAAGTATCCGACGTGCTGGAGAAAGCCATCCGTTCGATGGGCGACGTGGATTATGTGGAATCCAAATCCATGAACGATGTTTCGCTCATTACGGTGAACCTGCTCAGCACGGTGCCCGACGCCGAGATAGAACAGAAGTGGGATTTGCTGCGCCGGAAAGTGAACGATGCGCAGGCGAAGATGCCCGAGGGAGCCGTTCCTTCGGTAGTGCAAGACGATTTCGGCGATGTGTACGGCATGTTTTACGCACTGACGAGCGACGGTTTCGACGACCAGGAGCTGATGAATTACGCCTGGATGATTCAGCGCGAGCTGCAAAATATCGAAGGGGTAAGCAAAGTGCAGTTGTACGGCGAGCGGAAACCCTGCGTCAACATCGACATCGACCGGAATAAAGTGGCCGTGTTGGGCGTGCATCCTTCGGAAATCCTGATGACGCTGAACGGACAGAACAAAAGCGTTTATTCCGGTTATTTCGATAGCGGCGACAAACGCCTGCGCGTAGAAATAAGCGACAGCTACCGTACCATAGACGATATCCGCAACCTGATTATCCAGGGGCACGAGCACGACCAGCTCCGCCTGCGCGACATCGCCCGGGTAACCGAAGGGTTCGAAGAGCCGGTGCGCAACGGGATGACGTACGACGGCAAGAAAGCGCTGGGTATCGCCGTGTCGATGGAGAAAGGGTACGACATACTGAAAGTAGGGCATAAGGTAACCGGCACGCTCGAAGAGATAACCACCGGCAAGTTGCCGGCCGGCATCGCTTTCCATCAGGTGTTTTACCAGCCGGAGCGGGTATTCCGTTCCATCGGCACGTTTATTATCAACCTCGTCGAGTCCATCCTCATCGTGATTTTTATCCTGATGCTTACGATGGGGTTCCGCAGCGGCGTCATCATCGGCACCGGGTTGTTTATTACGGTACTCGGCTCGTTCGTGGTGCTGTATATGCTCGACGGCACGTTGCAACGGGTTTCGCTCGGCGCCTTGATCGTGGCGATGGGGATGCTGGTGGATAACGCCATCGTGGTACTCGACGGCATCCTGGTGGATAACGCCAGGGGAATGAAAAAGCCCGACTCGCTCGTACATACGGCTAACAAAACGGCGATGCCCTTGTTGGGCGCCACCCTGATTGCGATACTGGCCTTTTTCCCGATTTTCCTTTCGCCCGATACCACCGGCGTGTACGTGCGCGATTTGTTTATCGTACTGGCCGTATCGTTGCTGCTGAGCTGGCTGCTGGCTTTGGTGCATATCCCCATTCACTCGGATAAGTATCTGAAGATAAAAGCGGTGAAACAAGGCGACCTGTACGATAACGCCTTGTACCGGAACTTCCGGAAATTATTGTCGTTCCTGCTGGCGCACCGGTTGGGTACCATCGGCGTTATCGTGTTGTTGATAGCCGCCAGCGTGGTGGCGTTCTTCCGTATCCCGCAGGGATTCTTTCCCAACCTGAGCTACGACCAGTTGTACATCGAATGCAAATTGCCGGAAGGCACGCAGCCCGACAGCGTGCGGGCCACAGTAGATAAAATCCAACGGTATTTATCTTCCCGTGAAGAGGTAACGCACGTTACCTGTAGTTACGGCGGCACGCCGGCCCGGTACAATCTGGTGCGCTCCATCGCCAAGCCTACGATGAGCTACGGCGAACTGATCGTAGACTTCGACAAGCCGAAAAGCCTGGAAAAGAATATGCAGGAAATACAGGAATACCTTACCCGGCAGTATCCCGACGCTTATATCCGGCTGAAACGGTATAACCTGATGTATATGGATTATCCGGTGGAGGTGATGTTCTCGGGCCCCGACCCGGCCGTGTTGAAACGCCTGTCGGCCGAAGCCGAGGCGATTATGAAGCGCGAGCCGTCGGCTACCCTGGTACGGAACAACTGGGAGCCGATGAGCCCCACCTTGTTAGTGAATTACAACCAGCCTACTGCCCGGCGCGCCGGCTTGTCGCGCTCCGACATCGGCACGTCGCTGCTTTCGGCTACCGACGGCATCCCGGTGGGAACGTATTACGAAGGGGTGCACGCCAAAACGGTTTACCTCAAAAACGTAAACGCGGAAGGCGAGCAGGCGGAAAAGTTGGATAACGCTCCCGTTTGGAGTGCGTTGCCTTCGTTCTCGGCGGTGGATAAGGAAACGGTGCGCGAGTTGCTTACCGGCTCCAAGCAGGTAGACGAGCTGCTTTCCGAAACGATGGGCGCTACGCCGCTGAACAGCGTTACCGGGGGTATCTCCCTGAAATGGGAAGATTTGATGGTATACCGGTATAACGGTATCCGCTCGATTAACGCCCAGTGCAACAACGCAGACGGGTATACGGCGGCGCAAGTAAAAGCGCTGCTCGAACCGGAGATAGATAAAATCGTATTGCCGCCCGGTTATACCAGGCGGTGGATGGGCGAGTACAAGGCCAGTTCCGATTCGCTGAAATACCTGTTCCGGAACCTGCCGCTGGCCATCGTATTGATTCTGGCCATCCTGATCGGCCTGTTCCGCGACTTCCGCAAACCGGCTATCATCCTGTTGTGCCTCCCGATGGCGATGATCGGCATTTCGTTCAGCATGTTGCTCAGCGGCAAGGAGTTCGGATTCGTGGCGATTGTCGGTGCCTTGGGACTTATCGGGATGATGATTAAGAACGGCGTGGTGCTGATCGACGAAATCACATTGCAGACGAAGGCCGGCGTGCCGCCCGTGAAGGCGTTGCTCGATTCGTCGTCGTCGCGTTTCCGGCCGGTAATCATGGCAGCCGGCACTACCATCCTGGGCGTGGTGCCGCTGCTGGCCGACGACATGTTCGGTTCGCTGGCGGTTACCATCATGGGCGGCTTGCTGGTAGGCACCATCATCACGCTGATGGTGATTCCGGTGCTGTACGCTTTGTTTTTCGGGATTAAAAACGAGAAAGAAGAAGGAATGTGAACACAGTGACACGGAGGCACAGAGTTTTTGATAAATAAAAGAGCAAAATATGAAAACCGATAGAATACTCGCCCTGCTATGCCTGCTTTTCCCGGTTGTTCCGGCCGCGGCGCAAACGCTCGATTTGGAACAGTGCCGGGAAATGGCGCTCGAAAGCAACAAGCAAATCACTATTTCGCACCGGCAGGCGGAGCAGGCCGGCTACACCCTGAAAAGCTACAAAGCCAACTTCCTGCCGAAGTTTACCGGCGAAGGCCTGTATTTGTTCTCTGGCGGCAAGCTGAAGGAAACTACTCCGGAGCTGTTTCTTCCTACCTACGCGCCCGACCCGGCTACCGGCCAACTGGTGCCGAATGTAGCGGGAGTGGGCGCCGACGGTAATCCGGTGTTCAGGCAATACGGGTACGTGCCGCCGTTGTCGCTGGAGCTGTCGCTGAACAATACGTTCCTGGCGGGCGTATCGGTGGAGCAGCCGTTGTATATGGGCGGCAAAATCGTAGCGGCTTACAAAATGGCGCGTATCGGGAGGGATATATCCCGGGTCAACAGTGCCTTTACCCGTACCGATATACTGGTGAAGACCGACGAGGCTTACTGGCAGGTGGTGAAGGTGAAGGAGTTGCTCGTGGCTGCCGAGAAGTATCGCGACGTGGTGGCCGGCTTGCTTCAAAACGTTTCGGATGCGTGTGCGGCGGGCATGAAGTCGAAAAACGATTTCCTGAAAGTGCAGGTAAAGTTGAACGAGGCGGAGCTGACGGTGCGGAAAGCGCAGAACGGCGTGCGGCTGGCCAAGATGAACCTGTGCCACTACATCGGCCTTCCCTTGCAAACCGAGGTCGACGTATCGGCCGCACTCACCGGAGCGGACGGAACGGCAGCCGGGAGCGCCGTGTTGCCGCCCTTGCCTGCCGCGGATGTAACGGCGCGTCCCGAGTACGAAATGCTTTCCAAACAAATAGAGTACAAGCACCAGCAAACCCGGCTGGTGCGCAGCGATTTTCTTCCCAACCTGGGAGTAAGCGCCGCGTATATGTATAGCGAGGGGCTGAAGTTGAACGACGAAAAGTTATTGTCGAGCGGTTCTTTTTCCGCCTTGTTTTCGTTGCGGGTGCCTTTGTTCCGCTGGGGCGAAGGGGTGAACAAGGTGCGGGCGGCGAAAGCCGAACAAACCATTGCGCTGTTGCAGCGCGAGGATGCGCTCGAAAAGATGGAGCTGGAGGCGATGCAGGCGTTGAACGCGCTCGACGAAGCGGTGTTGGAGGTAAACCTTACCCGTCGCTCGCTGGCGCAGGCGGAAGAAAACCTGAAGGTAAGCCGCGACCATTACGAGGCGGGCATGGAAACGCTTACCGGTTATATGGAAGCGCAGGCGGCCTGGCAAAAGGCGTGGGCCGATTTAATCGAAGCGGAGGCGGGAGTGCGCTTCGGCGAAACGTATTACCTGAAGGCTATCGGGCGGTTGAAGTAAGGGGGCTGTTCCTTTCCTTCTCTTAGGGGGAATATGGTTGCGTCCGCAGATGGCCTGTCGAACGGATACGGAATTCGGGAGGTTTCTGTTGAAATAAATAAAGCTATTTGTGTCTTGCGGATAAGACATAAATAAGTTGTTTTCGTCTTGTGAATAGGATAATATCTCTCTGATTCATCTGAATATTTTATATGGTTTCCAAATCAAACTCGAAGAAGAAATAACATTAAATTGTCTTATATGT
>DBGBSM010000406.1:0-12306 GCA_048468815.1 Parabacteroides sp. | reverse complement strand
ATCCGGCGCTGTTTTCCGCTTCCGGCACTATCTCCTTGCTTATTTCTAATATAGAATGATTATTTAAACCTAAAATCAATCCGAATGAACATTGCAACATCCATTAACCTGTTGGTGTTTGCCGCAGCGCTGTGTGCCGCTCCTGCGGCGGCGGCCTCGTGGGCGAACACGCTTCCCGGCACCCCGGTTTCTCAACAAGACGGGAAACTGAGAGGAACCGTAACCGACGAGTTCGGCCCGGTTACCGGCGCTACCGTGATGGTGAAAGGAACCACGAACGGAACCGTTACCGACGCATCGGGTAACTTTACCCTGCAAGCCCGGAAAGGCGACGTAATCCAAGTTTCTTTTATCGGGTATCTTACCCGGGAAATCGAGTATTCCGGCCAACCCGTCATCCGGGTGGAACTGGCGGAAAACACGCAGAAGCTCGACGAAGTGGTCGTGGTTGGCTACGGTACCATGCGCAAAAAAGACCTCACCGGTTCCGTTATCCAGATACGCCCCGACAATATCGCCATCGAAAACCCGAAAACCGTGCAAGATATCCTGCGGGGTACGCCGGGGTTACAAGTAGGTTACGATGCTTCGGCCAAAGGCGGCGGCACGATGCAGATACGCGGACAACGCTCGGTTTATACCGACGGCGGTCACAACAACCCGCTGCTTATACTCGACGGCATGATTTTTTACGGCGAGCTTTCGGAAATCAATCCCGACGACATCGCTCAGATCGACGTGCTCAAAGATGCTTCGGCGGCCGCCGTATACGGAGCCAAAGCGGCGAGCGGCGTGCTGATTATCACCACCAAAAAAGGAAAACAGGGCAAACCCGTTATCCATGTGAGCACGAACGTGGGCTGGACGCAGAAAAGCAAGTACCGCGAACGGTTCAAACCCGAAGCCTATTTGCAGCACCGGCAAGACTGGTACACGAAAAATACGTACGGACAGAACCCGGAAACCGGTGCCTACGGCGCTTATCAAAGCGGGGTGTATGCCGATAAGCCCGGCTATTTCGCCCGGCCCGACCAGTTACAACAGGCCGGCGTTTCGCCCGACGACTGGCGCGGCTATACCGACAACGAACCGGATGAGCCGGATGTAAGTATCTGGGCCAAACGATTGGGCTTTAAAGGGAACGCACTCGAAAACCTGTTGGCCGGACGCGTCGTGGATTGGGCCGACCATACGTACCGCACGGGATTCAACCAGGATTACAACGCCAGCATAAGCGGCGCCGGCGAAAAGGTGAATTACTACATGTCGCTGGGTTATTTGAAGAACCAGGGCGCGATAACCAGCGACGGATACCAGGCCGTGCGTGCGAACATGAAGATAGGAGCGCAGGTAACCAAGTGGCTCGAAATCGGTGCGAACGTGAATTTCCAAGACCGTTCCGACGGCAACATCGACCTGGATGTCGACCAGATGATGCGTAACAGTCCGTTTGCCGATTATGCCGGCGAAACAGGCGAGCCGCTGCAATATCCCCTGAGTTCCGAGTTCAGCCAACGGGGCTATAACTACGATTTCCAGAAGCAGTATCTCGAACTCGAAAAGGGTTACACGGTACTGAACAGCATCCTGAATGCCAAAGTAACGCTGCCGTTCGGCATTACCTATTCGTTCAACGCTTCGCCGCGTTACCAGTTCTTCTACGACCGTTATTTCATGTCGGCCGATTTGCCCGGTTCCGACCCGGCTTCGCGCGGAGCCAACCGCGAGCAGGCGCGGCGCTTCGACTGGTCGCTCAATAATACCGTTACCTGGGATTATCTTTTCAAGGAGAAACATCACGTTATCCTTACCTTGGTGCAGGAGGCCGAAGAGCGCCGGTACTGGCAAGACCGCATCGAAGCCCGTAATATCCTGCCGTCCGATGCGTTGGGGTTCCATAACACCAAGAACGGAAGCAAGGAGAACAGCACCTATTCGTCGAACGACACGCATCAAACGGCCGACGCTTTGCTGGCCCGCTTGTTTTATTCGTTCGACGACCGGTATATGTTCACCACGTCGGTGCGCCGCGACGGCTATTCCGCTTTCGGCGCTTCCAATCCGTACGCTACGTTTCCGTCGGTAGCCGTGGCCTGGTCGTTCGCAAACGAAAAGTTCTTTCCCTGGAAAGACGTGATGAGCACGGGTAAGCTGCGCGTTTCGTACGGCAAAAACGGCAACCGCTCGCTCGATAATCCGTACGTGGCGCTGGCCAACTTGTACGAAGGGGCGGGTAAGATGCAGGGATATATCGACTCGAAGGGCGAACTGGAACTGGTACGTTACCTGATGGCCGACCGTATGGCCAATCCGAACCTGCAATGGGAAAAAACCGCCTCCTGGAATTTCGGCCTCGATTTCGGGTTTTTCAACGACCGCCTGTCGGGCAGCATCGAGTATTACGACATGAGCACGCACGACATGATTATGAACCAGCGCTTGCCGGAGTTCACCGGTTTCTCCCGCATCACCACCAACTTGGGGGAAGTAACGAACCGCGGGGTGGAAATCTCGCTCCGGTCGCTCAACATAGATAACCCTGCGTTGAAATGGAGTACCACGCTCGGGTTTTCGTACAATAAGAACCGCATCGACCACCTGTATTACGAATACGAAAACGTGCTGGATGCGGAGGGGAACATAACCGGTACGAAAGAAATGGACGATATAACGAACAAGTGGTTTATCGGGCGCCCTATCAGCGCCATCTGGGACTACCGCGTTACCGGCATCTGGCAGGCCGCCGAGGCGGACGAGGCGAAAAAGTACGGACAGGCGCCGGGCGACCCGAAGGTGGCGAACAACTATACGGCCGACGATGTGGTAAATCCCGACGGTTCCGTTACGCCGGTGTACAACGATAAGGACAAAGAGTTTCTCGGCGAAACGGCGCCTCCTTTCCACTGGTCGCTGCGCAACGAGTTCGTGCTGTGGAATGCGCTTACTTTCTCGTTCAATATTTACTCCTACATGGGGCACAAAAGCTTGTCGGGCAATTACCTCAACAACGACGACGACGGCGGCCGGATGGCATACGCCCTGGCCAACATGCACGCCAAGGAGTATTGGACCATCGACAACCCTACCGACAAGTACGGCCGCATCGAGGCGAAAGGCCCGGTAGGAGCCGAGGGGGCGCAACGGTTGTATAACCGCTCGTTTATCCGGCTCGATAATATCTCGGTGGGATACAATTTGCCTGCACGGTGGATTGCTCCGTGGAGTATCGAGCGCATCAACATATACGCTACGGTACGCAACGCCGCCGTATGGGCGAAAGACTGGGAATACGGCGACCCGGAAACCGGCGGCCTGGCTACGCGGGTGTACACGCTTGGACTGAATTTGACTTTTTAACCTCTAAAACAGTAACGAAGATGAAACAAATAACTCGGAGAGTAAATCATACGGTTCTTTCTATTTGCGCGGGCGCCGCCCTTTTGCTCGGCGGTTGCTCGGAAGATTTCCTGGCGCCCGACCCGCTGTCGTTTTACGAGCCTACCGCTACGTTCAGCACCGAATCGGGGTTGCGGGCGGCGATGGGCATCTGCGACCGGCACCTCAAGCTCTACTACGCTACCGACCATAACGAAATGCTTACCTTGGGAACGGAATATATCTTTTCCGAAATGATGGTGGGCGCCGCTACCGACAAGCGCAGCATGCTGTGCGATGTAGCCAATATGCTTACGCCTACCAGCGAAACGACGTTGCAGAACCTCGACCGCACCAACAGCATCTGGTATTTCTGGAAGGAAACGTATACGGGCATTATGGATGCGAATACCATTATCCAGTTCGTCGATAAAGTCGACGGCCTCGACGAGGCCACCAAGAACGCTTATAAGGGGCGGGCTTATTTTCACCGCGCTTTCCGGTATATGGCGCTGGTGTTCCAGTTCGGCGACGTGCCGCTGGTTACCAAGATTATCGAGGTACCTAAGCAGAATTACCGGAGCACGAAGCGCGACGCCATCCTGCAACTGATTACCCGCGACCTGGAGTTTGCCGTACAATGGGTACCCGACCAGCAAGATATGGAGCTTACCGGCATGGTGAACAAGGGGGCTTGTCGCATGTTGCTGGCCAAGTGTTACCTGGCGTTGGGCGAGTATGCCAAGGCGAAGGAGCAAACCGATATATTGATAGACGGTTCGGGTTATGCGCTGATGCGAAATACGTTCGGTACGTTCAACGACGGGGGCGAGCCGCTTACCTGGCCGGTTACCCGGAACGTAATCTGGGATTTGCATCGTGCCGAAAACAAGCTGATAGCCGCCAACAAGGAGGTGATTCTGGGAATGCCCAACCGGGGCTCGGATGCGGAGTCGTTCGTAAAGATGCTTACGATGCGTGTCTTATATCCGTTTGTATTCGACGGCCGGCTGAAAACGAAAGACGGCAAGCAGGCGCTCCTGAACCTGAAGCGGAACCATGCCGATTATGACCCGAAGTACGATTACATGCGGGCGTTCGGCCGCGGTATCGCTACTTTCCGGCCTACGTATTTCAGCACCCATACGTTGTGGGAGGTGAACGGCGTGTCCGACCCTACCGATTTGCGTCACAGTTCGTCGGCGGGCAACTGGGTGCGTATGGAGGATTACCGGGTGAATAACAAAGCGTCGAAGGAGTTCGGGAAGCCGGTTACGCTTTTCGACGATAACGGAAAGTTGCTGTGCAGCGATACGATTCGCCGTTATTTCGACGTGCCTCATTACAAGTTCTACCTGGACGACCCGGTAAACGAGGAGAATATAAGCGGTTCCGACGGGTTGCGGGGCGCTACCAACGGCGGTGTGGCCGATTGGTACTTGTACCGGCTGGCCGAGGCGTACTTGCTCCGGGCCGAAGCGAAGTATTATATGAACGAGAACGACCCGACTATTAAAGACGACCTGAATGCGTTGCGGACGCGGGCGCAATGTACCGAGTTATACGCCGGCGCCGTTACCATCGGGGATATTATGAACGAACGTGCCCGCGAGTTGTATTGGGAGGAATGGCGTAACGTGGAATTGAAACGGGTGTCGCTGTGCCTGGCACGTAGCGGAAAGCCCGACGAATGGGGGCGTACGTACAGCCTGGATAATTTCGACAAGCAGAGCGGCACCGACCCGGAAGGGGGGAGTTACTGGTATCAGCGTATCGTACATTATAGCATGTATAACAAAGGGAGTATCGAAATCGACGCTACCGGCAACAGCCACCCGAATTATACGATGGATAAGAAGAATATGTACTGGCCGATTCCGTATGCGGCGATTACCGCGAATAGCAAAGGCAAGCTCGTCCAGAATTACGGCTACGACGGTTACGACCCGGATACGCCTGTATGGGATAGCTGGGAAGAGGCAGTGGCGGATGAGGATAAAACGGAGTAAAGTGAAGGGGCCGGTTTCTTTCAACCGGAAGAAACCGGGGAAAGAACGGTTGGCTTTGGTTCGCCGCAGGGCTTCGTTTCTTTTTCGAAAGAAACGAAGGTAGAAAACTTCGCTCGCTGCACGAAGGCTGGCATTTCTTCCTACCGGGCCGGTTTAGGCCGTTATCACGGCGGGTTTTCATTTCTTTTGCCTTGACGGAAAAGAAATGAACAAAGAAAAGGACAAGGGCTGCGTCCGCTTCGCTAAAAGTAAGATTGCGCGAACGCCCGGAAGGGGATGTTGTTTGAGCGAAGCGAGTTTCATCCCCTTCAGTAAGCGCAATCTTATTTTTTTAACGCTCATCGCCCGAGGCCCGGGGGGCCCATACGAGGTGGCCGTTTTTTTTCGGGACGCGGTAGCATGCGAGTGAATTGGAACGGTTTTTTTAGCAATTGGTAATAAATAAATTCGTATATTTAGCGCGTTGGGTTTAAATTCTTTAGACTGGAGCATCGGCATCCTGTCATCTACCTGTCGCTAACCAAGAAAATAGGATATATGGAAAACATCTCTCACGGCCGGCGCGCGTTCCTGAAGAAAACAGGAGCCGCGGGTGCCGCGGCTGTACTGGCATCCAGCCCTTGGCTGTCGGTTTTTTCGGAAACGGAGTATACACGCACGGAAACGGTGCGGCTGGGCATTATCGGGCCCGGTTCGCGCGGCAGACACCTGATGCATTTCCTGTTGAAAAATGAAAAGGCGCGCATCACCGCACTGTGCGATGTGTACCGTCCGTCGCTCGACGAGGCGTTGAAACTGGCTCCCCGCGCCAAAACGTATACCGATTACCGCGCCCTGCTCGACGATAAGGAAATCGACGCCGTGGTAATCGCCACGCCGCTCGATACCCACGGGCGCATCGCACTCGACGCATTCGAGGCGGGGAAACACGTGTTCTGCGAAAAATCCATCGGTTTTACGATGGAAGAATGCCTGGCGATGTACAACAAGCACAAAGCCACAGGGAAGCTGTTCTTTACCGGGCAGCAACGCCTGTTCGACCCGCGGTATATCCGGGCGATGGAGATGATACGGCAGGGGGTTATCGGTCGCGTGCAGGCCGTGCGCACGTTCTGGTTCCGCAACGGCGACTGGCGGCGCAACGTACCTTCGCTCGACCTGGAGCGGCACATCAACTGGCGCCTGTACCGTGCGCATTCGAAGGGGCTGATGACCGAGCTGGCCTGCCACCAGCTCCAGATAGGCAGCTGGGCGTTGCAATCCATCCCGAACAAGGTGATGGGGCACGGCGCGATTACGTATTGGAACGACGGCCGGGAAGTGTACGACAACGTGAGTTGCCTCTATGTATTCGATACCGGCGAGAAGCTCACGTTCGAATCGGTGATAGCCAACAAATTCTACGGCCTCGAAGAGCAGATTTTAGGCCATTTGGGTACCATCGAGCCGGAAAAAGGGAAGTATTATTTCGAAAATATCCCACCCGCACCCGGGTTTTTGCGGCTCATCAACGACGTGGAGCACGAATTATTCGACACGTTGCCCTTCGCCGGCACGAGTTGGGCGCCCGAAACGGCCAAGCAGAACAACGGCGAGTATATCCTCGGTAAAAAGCCGGAAGGCGACGGTACCGGCCTGATGCTCGATGCGTACGTGGAAGCCGTGATTACCGGCAAGCAGCCGCCCCGCATCGCCGAGGAAGGCTATTACGCCAGCGCCCTCACCCTGTTGGGCCACCGGGCCATCGAGCAGGGCGAAATCCTCACCTTCCCCGACGAGTTCAAGCTCGATTACCTGAATCACCGACGTAAATCCGTAGCACCATGAAAGATACGCTTATCACAGCCCGGCGGAAAAAGCACGAACTCATTACCTGGGCGGTTTGTTTCCTCGCAGCCAACCTGGTCAACCTGTATGCCATTCTTACCTACCCCGGTACGTCGTGGGTCGAGCTGATTACCTCATTGGGATACGTAACCGCGGCATCGGTGGCGCTTTATGCCGCCTGGACAGCCCTGCGGCTTCTTTTTTACGGAATACGAAACGTATGTAAACCGGAAAAACGCGATGGAAAAACCTCCGGCGATATCGCATCTGTATAAGGAAACCGCTTCCGGCTCCCTGTTTTACGCCTGGTTCGGCTGTATGCATACCCGGGCCGACCTGATGTTGTGCTGCGAAGAGGCAAAGGGGCTCCGGATAGCCGGTGCGATTCGCGACCAGCTGTGCGCGCTCGAAGCGGCAGGCAGTTTTTTCCGTTCCGACAGCGAACTATCGGCCGTAAATAATGCCCGCTGCGGTGTTCCCACAGTCATCGGCGCCGATTTGTTCCGAATGCTCGCGCTGTGCATCGGCTACCGCCGGCGTACGGGCGGCTACTTCGATATTTCGGTCGATTCCGAAAATTACATGCCCGGGCTGCTGGAGTGTGTGCGGCTACACGAAGAAAATTCATCCGTTACGCTCGGGCGCGAAGGCATCCGGCTCGATTTATCCGGCTTTATCAAAGGATACGCCTTAGACGAAGTGCGGAATATCCTCGAAACCGGCGGCATAACCGATGCACTGGTGAATTTGGGCAACAGTTCCGTGCTTGCGCTCGGCAACCATCCGCGGGGCGAGGGTTGGCGTATCGGCATCGACCCGCCGGCTGGCGGCGCCCCCCAAAAAGAGGTAGTATTAAAGGATGCATGCCTCACTACCTCCGGGAATCAGACGGCCGGACGCCTGCACATCCGGTCGCCCTATACGGGACGGTACATTCCGGGAGCGGGAAGCGTTTCGGTAGTCACCCGCAGTGCGTCGGAAGGCGAAGCGCTGTCGACGGCCTTATTCGCCGCCCCGCCGGACGAACGGAACGGCATCGCCCGGAATTTCGAAGCGACGGTATACGAATAAAACAATCACCCAAAAACAAATAACATGGTAACACGTAGAAATTTTCTGAAAAAAGCAGGCATCGCCACGGCGGGGCTGGCATGGAGCGGCATGGAAGACATCGGCACCTTGCGCGCGGAGAACCGGAGCCGGGCGAAAGGTGCCGGCCGCAAAGTAAACCTGGCCTGCGTCGGCATCGGGTACCGGGGCGGCGACATCATCAAGGCGCTCGATAAAACGGGGCTGGCCAACATCGTGGCGCTCTGCGATGTAGATATGGGAGCGAAGCACACGCAGGAAATCATCGGCCGGTTTCCGAAGGCAAAGCGGTTCAAAGACTTCCGCGAGATGTTCGACCGGATGGGAAACGAAATCGAAGCCATATCGGTAGGCATCCCCGACCATGCGCATTTCCCCGTCTGCATGCTCGCTTTATCCCTCGACAAGCACGTATATGTGGAGAAACCGATGGCGCGCACCTTCCTCGAAGCCGAGTTGATGATGCAGGCGGCGAAGAAGCACCCGAACGTAGTAACGCAGGTAGGCAACCAGGGGCACTCGGAGGCCAATTACTTCCAGTTCAAGGCGTGGAAGGAAGCGGGCATCATCAAAGACGTAACCGAGGTAACGGCGCACATGAACTCGCCGCGCCGGTGGCACGGCTGGGACACGAATATTTATAAACTTCCCGAAGGACAACCCGTACCGCCGGGCATGGACTGGGATACCTGGCTGATGAGCGTTCCGTACCATGCTTTTTCCGACAAATACCATTACGGTAACTGGCGTTGCTGGTACGACTTCGGTATGGGTGCCCTGGGCGATTGGGGGGCGCATATCCTCGACACGGTGCACGAGTTCCTCGAATTAGGGCTTCCGTACAGCATCGAGCCGCTGATGCTGAAAGGACACAACGATTATTTCTTCCCCATGTCGTCTACCCTCCGGTTCCGCTTTCCGCGGCGCAACGAGATGCCTGCACTCGATATTACCTGGTACGACGGAGTGGATAACCTGCCGCCGTTGCCCGCAGGATACGGTGTATCGGAATTAGCAGCCGACATCCCCACCGTAGCCGGAGGCCGCATGCAGGCGCAGAAGCTGAACCCCGGCAAAATCATCTACAGCCGCGACCTGCTGTTCAAAGGCGGCTCGCACGGCAGCACCTTATCCATCATTCCGGAGGAGAAAGCGAAGGAAATGGCATCGCGTTTGCCCGAAGTGCCGGAAAGCCCGTCGAATCATTTCGCCAACTTCCTGCTGGCGTGCATGGGCGAAGAAAAGACGCGTTCGCCCTTCGAGGTGTTCGGGCCGATGAGCCAGGTATTTTCGCTCGGCGTAATCGCCCAGCGGCTCAACACGCCGCTCGTGTTCGACCGGAATACGAAAGAAATCACCAACAATCCCTTTGCGAATGCGATGCTGGCCGGCCTGCCGCCCCGCAAAGGCTGGAAAGAATTTTACAAACTCTGAATGTGGCTTTAAAATAAGATGAACCATGAAAAAAAATGTATTGTGTTTGGTATGTCTCCTGCTGTGCGGAAGTGTTTGGGCCCAGGAGAAGTGGGAGCCGCTGTTTAACGGCAAGAACCTGAAGGGATGGGAACGGCTGAACGGGAAAGCCGGGTATAAAGTGGCCGATGGCGCGATTGTGGGAACGGCGCGCTTCGGTACGCCCAATACGTTTCTCGCTACTCAAAAAACGTATGGCGACTTTATCCTCGAATTCGACTTCAAAATCGACGACGGCTTCAACTCGGGCGTGCAGTTGCGCAGCCAGAGCCGGAAGGAGTACAAGGACGGCCGCGTGCACGGCTACCAGTTCGAGATAGACCCGTCGGCACGCGCCTGGACGGGCGGCATTTATGACGAGGCGCGACGCGGATGGCTGTATCCGCTCGTTTGGAACATGCCGGCGAAAAGCGCGTTTAAAAAGAGTGCCTGGAACAAGGCGCGCGTCGAGGCGATAGGCTGCTCTATCCGTACGTGGGTGAACGGCGTTCCGTGCGCCGATGTGTGGGACGACCGGGATGCCGAAGGATTTATCGCGTTACAGGTGCATGCCGTGGGAAGTAAAAGCGACGAAGGGAAAACAGTGTGCTGGAAAGATATTCGGATTTGCACCGAAGACGTGGAAAAGTACCGCACCCCGGCCACTCCGGATGTACCGGAAGTAAACGCGGTAACCAACACCCTTTCGCCGCGCGAAGCGGCCGGCGGCTGGCAATTGCTGTGGGACGGAAAGACCACGCAAGGCTGGCGGGGCGCCAAGTTGACGGCTTTTCCGGAAAAGGGCTGGAGCATCGCCGACGGCATCCTGAAAGTGCACAAGAGCGGGGGAGCCGAATCGGCCAACGGGGGCGACATCGTCACCGTAAAGAAGTACCGCAACTTTATGCTGAAGGTGGATTTCCGCATCACGAAGGGGGCGAACAGCGGTATCAAATACTTCGTGGATGCGGATTTGAACAAGGGCGAAGGCTCGGCCATCGGCTGCGAGTTCCAGATTCTCGACGACGAGAACCACCCCGACGCCAAGTTGGGCGTGAAGGGAAACCGCACCCTCGCTTCGTTGTACGATTTGATTCCCTCGCGCCGGGGCAGCGATTTTTATTTCGACAAGAATGGCTTCAACACCGCACTGGTCGTGGTGCGCGGCAACCGGGTAGAGCATTGGCTCAACGGCGTAAAGGTGGTAGAGTACGAGCGGAACACCCAGCAATGGAATGCGCTGGTGGCGTACAGCAAGTATAAGAACTGGCCGGATTTCGGAAACCTGGCCGAAGGGCATATCCTGCTGCAAGACCACGGCGACGAAGTGTTCTTCAAGAATATTAAAATCAAGGTGCTGGAAGAATAGCCGGGCGTACCGGCCTGTAAACGGAACGGCGGCGCAGAGAACCGGATAGGTTCCGCGCCGCCGGTTTGTTTTATCCGGTTCGACGAGTCGCCGGGCAGCCGCCGGAAGAACTACACAATCAGGTCGTTGTCGGGGTCGCCGCCATCGTCTTTATCCGGTGTGCCGTTGTCGGGCGCAGGTTCGGGCGCTCCTGCTTTCTGCCCCAACACTTCCCGCTTATAATGCAATATTTCCGTATTCATATAATCGATAAACGGCGCATAGTCGGTATCGCCTTCTACCACGGCCAGCGCATTGACCATCTTTACGAACTCGTGATAGGTTTCGTCGAACGCTTTGCGCGCCGTCCGTAACGTATGTACCGTACGACCCGTCCGCTCGTTGGTTCGTTCGTTGCTGAGCCGGCGTACCTGCTCGTTGGCCGCTTTCAGGTTGGTAACGAAGGGCGTAAGGGAAAGCGTGGCTACCTGCTCGGCGAATTTTCCTTCCAGGTCGGTAATCAGGTTGATTAACAAACCGGTTTCCTTGTCGAGTTGCATCCGGGGGTCGATACCGTAATCTTTGATATGCTGCCACAAGATGCGGGCGGCCTTCGCCTGTTCTTCGATGGGAAGGGTAAGGTATCCGTTCACGGCTTTTTTATAGCCGGCGTACAGCGAACCGCGTAACGCGTCGGCCGCCGTGATTTCATCGGTAAGCAAACTTTTCTGCGAGAGTTTCAGCGCTTCGTCTTCTTGCTGTAACGCCGTGCGCATGGCGGCGATCAGGGCTTCCGTTTTGGTTTTTACATACGTATCGGCTTCGGCACGTGAAGTAAGGTGAGTAGCGAACAGGAAATGCGCTCCGTTGTTCATCCTCGGCAAGCTGATGGATTGAATCTGTTTCATGATTTTTAATTTGTTAATTAGGGTTATTCGGTTAAACCGGTGTTTTTTGTATTTTTTTAATTCTGTAATACCTGGAAAACGGGATATTCCGAAGTGATTTTATACGGAAATCCGGCCAAACCGCTCCGTTTATCCCTTCCATAAACCAAAAAAGAAAATCAACTTCCGTCGAACATTCCTTCTATCGGCGAATGATTACGGAAACGCACTGCAAAGCCTTATTACATGATGGAAAGACGCAGTAAACGGGTTACAACCTGTTCCCGAAATAGCGGAAAGAGCGATAAACGCCCTGCAC
>DBGBSM010000405.1:0-3211 GCA_048468815.1 Parabacteroides sp. | reverse complement strand
GGAGTGCCATTTTTAGCGAACGAGGTGTCAGCCCTTGAACTTTCTTTGTTTCGTTTCTTTCTTTCAAGAGAAAGAAATGAAAACCCGCCGTGGTAACGGTCGTTCCCGGCTTGCTGGAAAAGAAACAGCCTATTGATGTTCAACAAAAAAGAAATTTTTGCCATATATTGAGGGAGAGTGAATATTATTTTTCTTAGAGTCTGATTCAATTTTGTTCGAATGCAAATGGGATTTAAAGAAACTCTTAATATTCTGCAATAAGCGACAGC
Source organism: Parabacteroides sp. (assembly GCA_048468815.1). GTDB lineage: Bacteria > Bacteroidota > Bacteroidia > Bacteroidales > Tannerellaceae > Parabacteroides_B. Next base: position 2,942 of record DBGBSM010000405.1, on the reverse strand, counting down.
CACTTGCCTGCCGAAGTAACCCATACCTCTTTGTAACAAGCGTTATTGGTTTGAGGCCAGTAAGGGATGTCGTCGTTTCCTAACGTACGGATGCCTACGGGTATCGCTCCCGTTATCTCGCCCGAAGAAAAACTGTTCAGTTGCGGGTAATTACACCCTTCCCCGTAAATCAGCGATTGGCCGAAAGGATTCTTTCCCACAGTCCAGTACAGTTGTTCCAGGCCGATGTCGAGCAATTCCCGGTCGTTCAGGAAATGTCCGCAAATGGCGGCGCACTTTCCGGCCGTGAGGTGAACCGCCGTATTGCCGTTAAAGATATTGAACCATACGGGAAAACGTTTTATATAATGCGCTCCGTCCAAGGGTGCTCCCCTTTTTATCTGTTCCGTATACAACGCTTTCGCATCGGCAGGCGGAAAGAGATGAAGCGCATAGAAACCGGCGGTGTCGCGGTATTCTTCTACATGATATACGCCGCTCGGCAGCATGCCGTACGGACGGGTATACTTCATCAGCCCTTTCAGGTAGTCGCCGTACAGGCGTATGGAACGCGCCCACCGGGGAAAGTCCGGGTGCTCCGGTTGTGTTTCGCACAGCAAGCTCAAGGCTTGCATGTATACCTGCTCGCGTGACTGGTGTATGGAATGCACGACCGACCGCCTGGTTGTATCGCGGTAAAAAAATCCGCACGTCCCGTCCGGGTCGGCGAGCGGTTCCGTACGCTGGCACGCCAGCGTGTAACGGATGTATCCGGCGGCGATACCGGCGTAATACGGTTTTTTCGTCAACCGGTAAAGCTGGCTCGCCGCCCAGGAAAGGGTTGCCGCATACTGGCTTTCCGACGTGCTGTAACTGTGCTCGTACGGTTGCACGAACCGGTCGAAGCCCTCCCTTTCGTATTTTTCCATAGCGAAAGCGAAATCTTCCTCGGCCACCCGGAGCAGGTATTCCTGTAACATCGGGTCGCCGGTCAGCGTCAGGGAAGCATACGCTTCGTATCCCGCGTACAGGAAATTGTCGAACGCTGCATTTTGTACACGTACCGAAGAAATATCGTCGTCTGTGTCGAATACCCCGTCTTGCCAGATAAGCAATCCCATGCTGCTGGCCCGGTACCCGTCGCCGTACCGGTTTTTCAAGATAAACTCCAATCCCCATTCCGCTTCTTCGCGCAGGCGGGCGGCCAGCGCCGGGTTTTTCCCCTTCAGCTTGTTGCTCGCTTCGAGCAGGGAGTATGTTACGTCGCCCGTTTGGAGCGTTTGTTGCGACAGGTCGCCCGCATCGTGCCAACCCCCGGCGTACGGAATGCGGCGCCCGTTATGCCGGGATACCAGGTCGGTGTGGCAGGTACCGTGTTTGCCGGGAACCGGATAGCCGCAACGCTGGCAGAAAATGAAATTCAGCACCCTCCAGGCCGAATCGTCCCAAATCCTTTCGCTGATGCGGAAAGGCGGGGTGAGCGAATCGTTTACTTTCAGCCGGTAAACGCCGGGACGGTCGAAGGAGGTGAAGTCGAGCACGCCGAACCGTCCCAGGGTAGTCGTATCCTTTTCGATTTTCCCTTCGTACGCCGGTAGTCCGCTTGCCGCCTCCACTACCTGGAAACGCTTGCCGGCGTATGAAACGCCGTCCGGGTTTACGAGGGCGGTTTTAGGATGGTACGGGGCGTATCCGGTGGTGGAATAAACGATTTTTCCGCCGGCGGGAAGCCAGCCGCTTACCTTTTCGGGGTTTTCTATCGCTTGAAGCTGAAGGTCGTCGATATAATAGGCGGCCGAGTCGCCCGTAGTACGGTCTTTTCCTCGTAAGGTCGTGCCGAAAGTGAGTTGCAGTACGCTGTTGCGCCGGTACTCGTCGATTTCGAGGAAACAACGATTCCATTCTTTATTAACCAGGTTTACCAGGTGCGAGCCGGTAGGCCGGTTGTACCCTTCTTTGGGGGAGGTGCCGGCATTTACAAAAGTAACATTCATATTAACGATACGTGCGCCGTCGCAGTCGGGGTAAACGGAAAACACAATCCGGTTGTACTTTTCCAGGTCGGCGCCGTTCAGGTCGTAGCTTACGCCGCTGTTTCCGTATGTGGCGTAATCGGGGTCGGAGGGAGCGCCTACCGCTCTCTTCCCGGTACAGGTAGGGAATTGCAGTAGGATGCTTCCTTTTCCCGAAATGGTTTTTCCGGTGCTGAACGACATCGTGCCTACGCCGGAGTGTGTCCATCCTTCGGTACCGGGCGCTCGGGTGAGCGGCACGTTCAGTAACACCTTTTTCTTCCAACCGGCGGCTTCGAACGAATTCGCCGTATCCAAAGGCAGCGGGCGATGTATGAGGCCGCTTTCCCACAGTTGTTTTTCCAGCCGGTCGTCTTGCGCGAGGCGTACTTGGCCGGACAGGGAACTGCCGGCTGCGGAGAGAAAAAATAAAATAAACAGAGCCTTTTTCATGTTCACGTGCGGTTTAGACGGCAAGGTTAGCCATTATTCGGCGAACCCGGGTTCGATTATTGCCATAAAGGTTTTAAAAACTATCATACTTGTATGAAACGATAACCTGTAAACCGGAACGGCTGTTCCGCGTACCGGTTCGTTTTTTGTTTTTCCGGTCCGGTTGCGTTTTTATAGTCCGGTTTTACCGGCCCGGATTGGATACGGTGGCCGGTAACCTGTTCCGTCGGAGCTCCGGCGCTGATGAAAAGAAAAGGGAACCGCACCGGAAGGCGAACCTGCTGCGGAGGGGGTACAGGCAAACAGGCCGCTACCGGAGTCCGGCCTTGAAAACACCCGGAGCGATAGCGTGAAAGATTCCTCCGGCAATCCTGTTTCTTCCGGAAAAAGCATAACCGTAAATTTCAGGAGCCTGCCGTTGGTTTGGGTTGCCGGCGTCGCCGACAAACTTGCCACCGTCGCCGGCAATATTGCCGCCGACGCCGTTTTTATTGCCGC